>ONOV01000198.1 GCA_900319505.1 uncultured Erysipelotrichaceae bacterium | reverse complement strand
TTTTATTCCGTGTATGTTTTCCTGAGATATGCCAGCTTTTCTGCATCAAGGCCGTATTCTTCTTTCAGGAAGGTATCATAATCCGGATATCTTCTTTCCACTTCATCCAGAACTTCATTGCCTGTTCTCTCTGATACGCCTTCCTTCATCTGGATCAGTTCCTTCAATTCCGGATGAAGGGCAATGCGATCCTGATTGCGGGCCATGACTTTATCAATTCTTTCCCTGCGGTAAACATTGGAAAGCAGATAATCCTTCAGGACCGTCTCTCTTTCACACCCAAGCGCCATCAACAGACACATGCAGGCAACACCTGTTCTGTCCTTGCCGGTGGCACAGTGAATCAAGATCGGTACGCTGCCTTTGAGAATCTCATTGAACATAACCTGAATGGCTTCGTTGCCAAAGGGCATGTCCATGTAGTACTGCGCAAGCTTCTGCAGCTGCTCTTCGCCTTCCTTTCCGATCTTATCCATTCCCGCCGGAGAGAAATCAATGTCTTCTCCGCCTTTGGAAACAGCTCCGCTGTGCTGAATGATATGAGCACCGGGTATGAAAGGATCGGGGTTCTTTTCACTTTCTGCCCTGGTACGCATATCCAGCACGGAAACAATATGAAGGGAGAACAGCTCTTCTCTTTCGCTGGAATTCATGCGATAGGGACCGCTGCTGCGATAGAACAGGTGGTATTTCACGGCGGTATGGAATCTGGTCGGATTGCCGCCGAGTTCTCTGAAGTTGAATTCATCTTTAAACATACTGTCATCTTACCATTCAGACCGGTGGAATGTCTTATAATAGGAGCAGGAAAAAGGAAATTGGTACAATGACAAAACGAATACGGATACTGGCAACAACAGATGTGCACGGCACAGTCTTTCCTTACAGCTATGCGGATGGAAAAAGCAGGATGGAGGGATTCGGACGCATCAGGACCCTGGTGGATTCCCTGCGGGATGAAAATACACTGATACTGGATAATGGCGATGTACTGGAAGGCTCTGCCTTATCCATCTACCACAACCGGTTTCATCCGGATGAAATCGCCCCGGTCACCACAGCCATGAATGAGATCGGCTATGACTATGTCAATGTGGGCAATCATGACTTCAATTATGGGGAAGAAGTACTGATGATGCACCTGCAGAACCTGAAGGCACCATGCATCACCTCCAACTGGAACTTCCATGGAAAGCCCTATGGACCTACCTATGTCATCCGTAATTTCAACGGGGTGAAGGTAGCGCTGTTTGCTCTGACAACCCAGTATATTCCCCATTGGGAAAAGAAATCTCATATCAGACACTGTAAATTCAAAGATGCCCTTGAAACGGCAGCGAAGACGGTTGATACATTGAAAAGACTGGAAAAGCCGGATTATATCATCTGTATGTACCATGGCTCTCTGGAAAGAGATCCTGCAACCGGAGAACAGACAGAAGAGCTGACGGGTGAAAATGAAGCCTATGCCATCATGGAAAAAGTCAGAGGCATCGATGTCATGATCATGGGCCACCAGCACCGCTCTTTAAGCGGAAAGCTGTTTGATACATACTATACGGAAACATCCTATAACGGCAGAGAGCTGGCCTGTATTGATCTGTATCCGGATCATATTGAAACAAATATTCTCAAAGTGGATACGCCGGCGGATGAAGATCTGCTTAAGCGCGTACAGAAAGAAGAGGAGGAATGCCAGAAGTGGCTGGATCAGCCTCTGGGACACACGGATGTGGATCTTTCCATTCATTCTGAAAGAAATGACCGGGTCCATAAACCCCAGTGGATTACCTTTGTCAATAAAGTCGTGTTGGAAGCGTCCGGGGCAGAACTTTCCGCAACCCCGCTCTATCCCCATACAAAGGGCCTGCCGGCTGATATCACCATGCGTGATCTTGTATCGGCCTATATGTTTCCCAATACCATTATCGTCAAGAAGATCGATGGCAAGACGCTGCGGCAGTATCTGGAGAGCAACGCTTCCTTCTTTTCCTGCAAAGCAGACGGCATCGGCATCAATCCGGCCTATCTGACACCTTCTCCAAAACTCTACAACTATGATATGGTAGACGGCATCGACTATACCATTTCCGTATCCGAACCCATCGGCCATCGCATTACCGCCCTGACTTACAAAGGAAGAGAAGTAAAGGACGATGATGTCTTTACCATAGCCTTCAACAATTACCGGGCAAACGGCGGCGGCAACTTCACCATGTTAGTCAGACTGCCCTTTGTACAGGAAATACAGACTTCCATGGTTGAACTGCTGGCCGATTACATTCAGTCGCATCAGCCGGTTTCCTTTACACCGGTTCATAACATCACTGTAAAACGTTAAAATCATTCAGGAAGAAAGGGGAAAGAAGATGGAGATTACCATGCCCAGCAAAGATTATCTGTTTCTACGCCAGTATATGCCTACTCTTTCCCGCTATGTACGCGCCATTGTCTACCAGAGAGAAAAAGTAGTCATCACCATTGCGGATTCTTCTTTGAATGACTTCCTGCTGGATTATCGTTCCAGCTATATCAGATACGGAATTACCGGTGAAAATGTCAATCCGGTCGGACAGCGGCTCAATGTCATCTACCGTGACTGCATCATGCCGCTGCTTGCCTGAAAGAGAGACTTCTGCCTGTTATGAAAGACTATGTTTTATTTACGGATGCCTGCTGTGATATGAACCAGGATATCCTGGATCGCCATGACATCCATGTCATACCGATGGAAGTGATCCTGCCGGATGGCAGTACGTTTCTGCATTATCCGGATTTTCGCAGCTATGCTTCAGAAGATTTCTATCAGAAAGTCAGAGAAGGGATGAAGACTAAAACATCCATGATTTCCCCGGATGTTTTTCTGAAAACATTCCGTCCGGTTCTTTCCGCTGGAAAAGATGTGATGTACATCTCTTTTTCTTCCGGCCTTTCCAAGACCTATGACAATGCCTGTCATGCCGTTTATCAGTTAAGAAAAGAATATCCTGCCCGTACGATCATTGCCGTGGATTCATTGTGTGCCTGCGGCGGGGAAGGGGTGTTTGCCCTACAGGCAGCGGTAAATAAGGAAAAAGGCATGACGATACAGGAAAATGAGACCTGGCTGCTGGCCCACCGCATGAACCTGTCGCATTACTTTACCGTAGGTGAGCTTGATACATTGAAACGGGGCGGCCGGATTGCCCCTACGGTAGCGTTTGTTTCAGGTACCTTTGATATCAAGCCGGTATTAGTTGTGGATCAGGAAGGCAGGCTGCGCCTGATCGGTTCGGTTCGCGGCAGAAAGGAAAGTCTGCAGCGGCTGATTGATCTGACCAGGGAAACCATTGTTCATCCGGAAGAGCAGATTCTGTTCATATCGGAAACAGACTGTTATGCAGAAGCACAGCAGCTCAAAGAAGCAGTAAAGGATCAGATTCCCTGTAAAGATGTCATCATCACACAGATAGGACCGGTCGTCGGTACCCATACCGGACCGGAACATATGTGTCTCTTTTCCTGGGGCAGAGGCAGATATCCCGAACGCTTCAGGGCCAGAATGGAACACCGCTGATTATTTCCGGATCAGAATGACACTGAGGTCATTGACATTGGTACCGGTCGGTCCGGTGATCAGCAGACCATTGACTTCCTTTAATGCATGCCAGGCATCGTTATTGTTCAGAACAGCATCAATGGCGATGCCTTTTTCTTTCAGCTTTTCTGCGGTGCTGCCATCCACAATGCCTCCGGCCGCATCGGTCGGTCCATCTGTTCCATCTGAACCGAAGGAAAAGATCACTGCATTTTCCAGGGAAGAAATGCCTTTGGCAGCTGACAGGGCAAGTTCCTGGTTTCTGCCGCCTCTGCCATTGCCCCGCACATGAACTACTGTTTCTCCGGCGGCAAGAAAAGCAATATTTTTATTGTCATGGCAGTGTTCACGGGCAATGGCAGAAAGAAATGAACCTGCTTCCTTTGCCTCACAATCAAGCGATGAAGTCAGAAGATACGTTTCATAGCCAAGCGCTCTGCACTCTTTCATGGCAGCGGCTGAGAGATCTTCCACACTGCCGGCAATACATGTCTCTACATTATCCAGCCTGTCCGGTGTCTCCCGGTTCAAAGCGGATACCGTGTTTTCATCTGTTCCAATGCCATACTTCTGCAGTATGGCAAATGCATCGGATGAACTTGTCGCATCCGGATAAGCCGGACCTGAGGCAATGGCATCCAGAGGACTGCCGATGATATCGGAAAGAACAACCTGATACACCATAGCTGGAGCACAGAGGCGGGCAAACCGGCCGCCTTTGACATGGGAAAGATGCTTTCTGACGGCATTGATTTCTCTAATTGAAGCACCGCTTCTCAACAGTTCCGTATTGATTTTCTGCAGTGTTTCAAGATCAATCAAAGGATCTTCAAACAGGGAACTGCCCCCGCCTGACACCAGAAACAGAACCAGATCATCTGCCTTAAGATCACTGACAAGTTCTTCCGCCTTCCCTGTGGCTATGATGGTGTTTTCATCCAGGATCGGATGGCCTGCTTCCATGCACTGGATAATATGCAGAGGGTGTTTGACATGGTGGTATTTGGTGATGCATAAACCGGCTGTGATGTGATTGCCGAGGATCTTTTCAGCTGCCTCACACATATTGAAAGCAGCCTTGCCGATGCCAATGACAATCAATCTGCCGGCACAGAAAGGCATCTGTTTCAAAGCTTTCTGTACGGCCGCATCCGGCAGAACTGCCTCGATTGAGGCATGCATGATTTCTTCTGCGTCCTGATATAGTCTGTTCATACATTCATCATACCGGAAAAGACTGAACTTTACAGTTCAGTCTTTGGCATCATTCTGGGGAAGATAGAAGATCTGCTCGCCGGATTTGGAAAGGTTGTAATTGGATCTGGCATAGCTTTCCACATAGTCAGGATCCTGCAGCTTTTCCTTTTCCTTGCTCAGACTCTCGTTTTCACTCTTTACTTTTTCAAGCTTTGTCTGTACATCGCTGAGTTCAGCACTGAGTCTGTACGTTGTATATACGGTACGGCCGATCTGTACCAGAAGATAGACGGATACCGCAAGCAGAGCAATGCATAACAGCTTGGTAACCGGCGTCAGCTTTCTTCTTTTCTTCTTCCGTGTTTTTTTTACCGTTCTGTTTTTGTTCATACCTGTTTTATAACACTTGCGTCAGGCGGATTCAACCCTGGCTGTCTTCCTCTGTTTCCGGAAAGGTGGATTCTGAAATGATTTCATACATTTCAGCCGCATCCTTTTTCTTCTTCGGTTCACTGACGGATGTAACTCTGATTTCGATCTGCCGGCGGCCGAAAGTAACCGTTACCGTATCACCGGGATTAACCTCATGTGAAGGCTTGACTGTCCGTCCGTTGATCATGACCCGCTGGCTGGCGGCAAGTTCATTGGCGATCGTTCTTCTTTTCATGATGCGTGATGCTTTCAGATATTTATCAATTCTCATTTCTCTTTCTTTGCCTCCGGCATTGTTTCAATGACCTGGATGCACAGCGGCAGTACATTTCTGACCTTGGGCACTGTCACAACCATACAGCTGCTGGCATACCTGAGGCGGATATCCTTACTGACGCCGTACATCTTTTCAAATACTTTCACCCCATCCAGGGTCTGTGAGAACAGGGAAGAGAAGGTAATGACCGTGCCTTCGTTTGTCTGACGCAGGCTGTCCACATATGGTTCATTGACCAGTAGATCCAGATGTTTCTTGGTAAACAGTGCTTCTACCTGTTTGGGCAGACGGCCGTACTGGTCAATGACTTCATTCTTCATTTCCTTCAGCTCTTTCAGGGAACGGATGCTATTGATCCGGGTATAGAAATCAAGACGGTCATAATCATCCGGTGAGAAGCCTTCCGGAATATAACGGGTCACCGCCACATTGGCACTCTTTGCCGGTTTCTTTTCTTCCGGCTTCTTCCCGGTCTTTCTTTCCGTTATGGCTTCATTGAGCATCTCAATATACATATCAATACCGACCGTGTCAATAAAGCCGGACTGATGCGGTCCCAGAAGATCTCCCGCCCCGCGTATGGCAATATCACGCATGGCAATCTTATAGCCGGAGCCGAGCGAGGCAAAATCCTTGATCGCCTGCAGACGCTTGGAAGCGGCTTCCTGCAGTATACGTCCCGGAGGAATCATCAGATAGGCATAGGCAACCCGGTCGCTGCGGCCGACTCTGCCCTTGATCTGATACAGCTGGGCCAGACCGAAGTTCTGGGCATTATCGACAATGATGGTATTGGCATTGGGAATATCAATGCCGTTTTCCACGATGGTCGTACAGACCATGACATCCAGTTCATGCCGATAGAACTGCATCATGGTATTCTCTACATCTTCCCGGTCCATCTTGCCATGAATGATGCCGACATGTGCTTCCTTGACCATCCGGCGCAGACGCTGGGCGGTTTCATAGATGCGTTCAATGTTGTTGTACAGATAGAATACCTGACCGCCCCGGGCCAGTTCTTTTTCAATCGCATCCGCCACCAGGCCGTCATCATTTTCCACAACATAGGTCTGAATGGAATAGCGGTTGCGGGGCGGGGTTTCAAGCTGGGATATCTGGCGGATGCCGATGAGCGACATCTGTAAGGTTCTCGGGATCGGGGTGGCACTGAGGGTCAGTACATCAATGTCATTCTTCATTTCCTTGATCTTTTCCTTGTGTTCCACACCGAACCGCTGCTCTTCATCCACCACAAGCAGGCCAAGCCTGCTGAACTTTACATCTTTGGACAAGAGACGATGTGTACCGATGACAATATCGACAGTTCCCTTCTGCAGGCCTTCCAGTGTCTTTCTGACTTCTTCAGCCGGCTGAAAGCGGTCCAGTACACGGATGGTGACCGGATAGCCTTCATAGCGGGATGAGAAAGTCTTGAAATGCTGTTCGGCAAGAATGGTTGTCGGACAGAGCACGGCTGTCTGATAGCCATCCTGTACAGCTTTGAAGGAAGCACGTACGGCAATCTCTGTCTTGCCGAAGCCCACATCGCCGCAGATCAGACGGTCCATCGGCCTGCTGCTTTCCATGTCACGTTTGACATCCTGCACTGCCTTGGCCTGATCCGGAGTCAGTTCATACGGGAATTCACTTTCAAACTTGCGCATCAGATCGGAATCAGGACTGAACGCATGACCGATATGTTCTTCTCTGACGGAATACAGTCTGACCAGCCGATCTGCAATTTCACCGACATCCTTACGGATCTTGGCCTTTGTCTTTTCCCATTCATTGGAGCCGATCTTATTCAGCCGCGGCACAACCCCTTCCCGGGAGACAAACTTTCTGACACTCTGGAAATGTTCCAGCGGTACATACAGCGACGCATTGCCCCGGTAGGCGATCTTGATGAAATCGCGCTTCACGCCTTCATCGTCCCGTGTCTCAATGCCGATATACTGGCCGACACCATACTTGGCATGCACAACATAATCACCCGGATTGAGTTCATCAAAGCTGGAAATAACTTCCGCATTCTGGAATTTCTTCTCATAGCGTCCGGCATGATGAGTCACATCAAAGATTTCCCGGGAAGAGTAAACCATGAGGTTTCTGTCTTCCATGGCAAAGCCCTGGGGAAGTTCTCCCTGGTAAATGGAGAAGCCTTCATTGACTTCATCATGATCGCCGATCTCATTCCAATTGATGAAGTACTGTCCCATCACCTTGGTGACGGACTCCTTTTCATGTTCATTTAAAACCAGTACTTTACGGCCCGGACGGTTGATCATGCGGATCTTCACATCCAGCAATTCCGGTACTGAATCAATTTCACGGATACCGGACCTGTCCGGCATGGCATAGTCCGTGATCATCCTGGTACAGCCTTCAGCGATCCGATCAAAGTCATGCCACATGGTATAGCGTTTGAGCATCTTGCCTTCAGATACCATTTCCATGATATAGGCTGCTGTTTCCTGGTTCAGCTTTTTGATATTGTCTCTGATCTCTCTTTCTTCAGAAAGAAGAACAAGCGGATGATCCATGTAATCAATGATAGAGGCAGAGTCCTTCACAAAAGAAAGATAGGGATAGAAGCCGTTTTCCGTTATGCCCTGTTCAATACTGTCCAGATCATCTGCGGTCTGTTCTCTTAAGAACAGATCCGTATCCTCATCCATTGCCTTCTCAACACCGCTTCTGATCTCTTCCATATCAGCCGGATCAAACAGCACATCAGATGCCGGTACAATTCTTACTTCATCAATCGTTTTGATGGTTTTCTGGCTGACAAGATCAAAGAAACGGATGGATTCGATGACCGTATCAAAGAATTCAATACGGATCGGATTTTCATAGTTGATGGAATAGATATCAATGATTTCACCGCGGCTGGCAAAGCTTAAAGGCTGATCAACATGAGATGTTTCACTGTAGCCCCCGGATCTTAGACGGCGCCGGATGTCTTCCGGATCTGCTTCATCATTGACTTTCAGGCTGAGACAGCCTCTTTCAAACGTGCTGCGCTTCGGCAGAAACCTCAATAAGGCAGAAGGACATGTCACAACCACCTGATCCGGCTGTACGAGAAGGGAAGAAAGGGTATCCACCTTGGCCGCCCGCATTTCCGGCGATGCGGCAATGGCCTCCACTCTGAGTGATTCATCCGAACCGAATAATGCACACTGGTCTTCCTTCAGAAAGGATGAGATTCTTTCATAGAAGCGCTGGGCATGGTATAGGTTCTTTTTCACCACCAGGATCGGCCGGGGATTTTCAGCATAGGAAGCAGATATGATGAGGGCTTCCGCCATGATATTATTCACCGGCAGTCTGCCTCTTCTGTGTTTGAGATCCGCCAGTGCCGGATTGTCCTTTATTTCCCTGATCAGCCAGTCAGGCATCTTTGTTCTAGTTTTTTTCATGTTCTGCTATTCTATCCTTTTTTGAAAGAAAAGGATACTGATGTGCCAGTATCCTCAGTCTTTTACTTTGATATTGTATTCATTCATGATGCGGTCCATCGGCCGATAGACCCAGTCATAGGCGGCATCTGCCGCATCCTTCAGAGCGGTCTCATAAACATCCATTTCACTCTTCGGCACAGGCGACAGTACCCAGTCCGGTACCAGTTCATGTTCACCTCTTCTGGAATGACCGACGCCGATGCGTATACGGGCAATGTGATCTGTCCCCAGACACTGGATGATAGACTTCATGCCTTTCTGACCGCCGGCTGAACCGCCGGTTCTGATCCTTACGGATCCGGCCGGCAGATCCATGTCATCATGCAGGATCAGAATATCCTGCGGATCGATATGATAGTAGTTTACTGCCTGAACAACCGCTGAACCGGATTCATTCATATAGGTCAATGGCTTCATTAACAGAACGGCTTCGCCTTCAATTCTGATGGAGGCCGTCAGTGCATTGAACTTTTTCGTACTGACATCCGCACCGCACTTTTCCGCCAGTCTGTCCATGGCCATCCAGCCGCTGTTATGTCTTGTCTTTTCGTATTCTTTACCGGGATTGCCTAAACCTGCAATCAGTTTCATTCGTCTTTCTCCTTTGTCTCATCCGCAAAGCTGTCGCCGCTTGCACTGAGGCCGTCCGAAGTTTCTTCTGAAGCATGTTCCGCACTGTCTTCCTGTTCTTCAGACTCTGTGCTTTCTTCTGTTTCTTCAGCAGTCTCTTCTTCCTTCTCTTCTTCTTCCGGCAGGGAAGCACCGATATTCTTCAGCCATGTTTCGCCGATTCTTGTCTCATTGTAGCTTTCGACTAACGGCAGAACATCCTGTACTTTATCCTGGTCATTGATGACCATGTAATGTTTATACAGCATGGCCGCTACCGTCTCCTTATATAAAGAGATCAGATTCTTCTGGTATTCATATTCGCCATAATCCCCATCCATGACCTTTTCAAAAAAGGAAACACCTTTGTCATTGCGGTCCGCATAGGCATCATTGCAGGCAAGGCCGATCTGATAATCCAGTCTGTTTTCCGCACCTTCAATATCTTCTTTTATTTTGGCAAGCAGGGCATCTGCTTTTTCCATCTGATGGTCCTTCTGCAGGATGTTGGGAATGGCCAGCACCATATAGAATAAAGAATCATCATTCGGGGCCTGCTTATTGCCCATCAGGGTATCTGAATGAATCTCAGGCAGCAGGGCATCGTATTCTTCATACATTCCATAAGTCGCAAGACCCCACAGCTTGAGAATCTGAAACTTTGTTTTCTGCATCTCATTCTTTGCCCCGGCAATGCCTTCATCTGCACCTTTGAGAAATTCTTCCTGATCATCAATCTTGCGGATCAGGTTCACCACCGGCTGGACGGCCTTATTGGCATTCATCTGTCTGACCATCTGAACAATCAGAATGATCATGACAGCAAAACAGACTATCGTAAATAACATCTGCACATCTCCTTTATGTATATACGGAATGTATTATACAGGATTGTATGAGGGTATTTGCATTTTTCGCTCACTGCCTATAACATAGAAATGTACGTTCAGGAGTGTTTTATGTCTGAAAATAAACC
>ONOV01000194.1 GCA_900319505.1 uncultured Erysipelotrichaceae bacterium | reverse complement strand
TTTTTTCGGAGGGTTAAGAAAAATGGCAGTCAATCTTGAAGATTACATTGCGTCAATCCGTGATTTCCCTAAGAAGGGTATTCTGTTCCGTGATGTTACACCGTTAGTACAGGATCCTGAAGCTTTTCATGAAGCTGTGGATCAGATTGCTGAATATGGCAGGAAGGTAAATGCGGATGTTATTGTCGGCCCGGAGAGCAGAGGTTTTATTTTCGGTGCGCCGGTTGCTTATGCGATGCATAAGGGCTTTGTGCCGATCAGAAAGCCGGGCAAGCTGCCGCGTGAAACCGTCAGTGTCAAGTATGATCTGGAATACGGTTCCAATGAGCTGTTCATGCATAAGGATGCCGTCAAGCCGGGTCAGAGAGTCCTGATTGTGGATGATCTGCTGGCAACAGGCGGTACAGCAGTAGCAGCGGCCAAGATGATTGAACAGCTTGGCGGTGTTGTGGCGGGCATTGCCTTTGTCATCAATCTGACAGGCATTCCGCAGGCGGAAGAACTCAAGAAGTACGATGTCTTCAAACTGATGGATCTCAGTGATCAGTAATCAGACAGTTTTCATGCGTTTCAGATGAAATCGAAGAGTGATCTTCGATTTTTTCTGAATGAGAGAGGGGAGGAAAGAATATGGCTGAACATAAGAATCCGGGCGTAGAGGACGTCATTGCAGAGGCAGGAAAATACATACACAATCCTGACAGCATTGCTCTGATCAGACATGCGGCCAATTTTGCCATGGAGCGTCATGCCGGGCAGTTCCGCAAGTCCGGCGAGCCGTATTTCATTCACCTTGTCAACGTTGCCTATATTCTGGCCGGTCTGCAGGCCGGACCGAAGACCATCGCGGCCGGCTTTCTGCACGATACAATTGAAGATACCGGCATTACCAAGGAAGAACTGGCGGCAGAATTTGATGATGAGACTGCGGAGCTTGTGGAAGCGGTAACCAAGATCGGCACGCTTAAGTTCAAGGGCAAGGATGATCCGGAATACCAGGCAAGCAATCATCGTAAGATCTTTATTGCCATGGCCAAGGATATCCGTGTCATCCTGATCAAGCTGGCGGACAGACTGCATAATATGAGAACCCTCCAGTATCAGTCTGAAGCAGCCCAGAAGCGGATTGCGGCGGAGACACTGGATGTCTATGCGCCGATTGCCCATCGTTTAGGTATCAGTTCCATCAAGAATGAACTGGAAGATCTGTGCTTCTTCTATCTCAACAGGGAAGAGTACTATCATATTGCGGCTCTGGTGGATAATAAAAAGACAGAGCGTGATGCGGCTGTTTCCCATATGATTGATGAGATTTCGGCCATGCTGAAGGAGAATGGTCTGCAGTTCCGTATCTTCGGCCGCTCCAAGCATCTTTACTCCATCTACAACAAGATGGTGAAGAAGAACAAGCGCTTTGATGAAATTCTGGACCTTCTTGCCATCCGTATTGTGACTGATACGGAACTGCACTGCTATGAGATCCTTGGTTATATCCATGCCAAATACAAGCCGATTCCCGGCCGTCTCAAGGACTATATTGCCGTGCCTAAGACAAACATGTATCAGTCCCTTCATACCACGATCATCGGGGATGACGGCAAGATCTTTGAAGTACAGATCCGTACTGAAGAAATGGATCAGGTCGCTGAACGAGGCGTTGCGGCCCACTGGCGCTACAAGGAAGGCTCCCGGTATGATCCGAAGAAGGAACAGCAGGAGATTGAGGATAAACTGTCCTGGTTCAAGAACTTTGCCGTTTATTCCGAGGAAGCCAGTGCTTCCGCCAATGCGTCGGAATACATGGCAACGCTCCAGCACGACGTCTTTGAAGCCAATGTGTATGTCATGACGCCTAAGGGCAGAGTCATTGATCTGCCGAATGGGGCAACGCCGATTGACTTTGCCTACCGCATTCATACAGAGGTAGGCCATAATACGGTCGGGGCTATTGTCAATGATGTCATGGTGCCGCTGAATACCGAACTGCATACCGGCGATGTCGTGCAGATCAAGACCCAGAAGGGTACAGGGCCAAGTGAGGACTGGCTGAAATTTGTCAAGACCAACCAGGCCAAATCCAAGATCAAAGCCTATCTCACCAAAAAGCAGAATGAAGAGAAGTCCAAGCGGATTGCGGATGGTGAGAAGATCATGACGGAAGAGCTGCGCAAGAGAGGATTTGATCCGAAGGATTACATGGACCGTAAGAAATTTGAAGCGATCATGCATGGCTTCAATGTTTCCAATTATACGGATTTCATGTACGGCATTGCGGTCAAGTCCATCAATCCGACCGATGTCTGTCAGAAGCTGACCAACCAGAAGCGCTCCATCAATATGGATGAAGCATTGATGAAGGAAATCAACAAGGAATCGGTCAAGCGTCCTGTCTCCAGCAAGTTCGGTGTCTATGTGCCGGGCATTGAGACGATGAAGATGTCCATTGCCGGCTGCTGTCTGCCGGTCTATGGCGATCCGATTGTCGGCTATATTTCCAAAGGTGCCGGGGTTAAGGTACATCGGGCGGACTGTCCCAATATTGCCGGCGTCAGGGACAGAAGAATCGATGTGTGCTGGGGTGATTATAATCCGGAAAGAACATATGATTCTGATCTGACGATCACGGCTAATGACAGACAGTTTCTGTTAACGGATATTGTCACGGTTATTTCTCAGTCCAGAACACCGATGAATTCCATCAAGGCAACGGTCAACCATGATAATCTGATCTCAACGATCAAGCTTTCCATCAAGGTTCATAATCTGGATGAGCTCAATAATGTCATTGCCAATGTGCGCAAAGTGGAATCGGTCATCAATGTGATCCGGGCTTCCCATTGAAACAGATTTGCATTACCGTTTGTCGAAACCAAGGAAAAAGGCTATAATCGTCTTACATTCGCTGAAGGAGAAATTCTGTCTGAACGGCATGGAAGAGACAGTGGTCAGGTGAAAGCACTGATGACGGACAGACAGAACAGACACTCTGGAGAAGTTTCTCTGAAAACAGTAGGAGAAAACGTATGCCGCGTTAAGGTTTTGAGCGCATGATTGAAACAATCATGAACTGAGGTGGTACCGCGTTGAGCAAAGCGTCCTTGGATACAGGACGCTTTTTATTTGTTGATGAAGGAGGAAGCCTATGAAATACCAGACCCCCAGGGGAACCTATGATATCCTGCCGGACGAAATTGAAAAATGGCATGATGTCGAACGGGTCATTCGTGAAAAGACCAAGCTTTACCGCTATCACGAGATCCGCACGCCTTACTTTGAAGCAACCAATGTCTTCTCTCGTGAAAATGACAGTTCAGACATGGTCAACAAGGAAATGTACACGTTCCAGATGGGAAGCGATTCCTATACGCTGAGACCGGAAGGCACAGCCGGTGTGATCCGTGCCTTTGACCAGCATAAGCTGTACGGCTCCATGGAGCTGCCGGCCCGTTTCTATTACATGGGTGCCATGTTCAGACATGAGCGTCCGCAGAAGGGCAGACAGCGTCAGTTCCATCAGTTCGGAGTGGAGAACATCGGTGTCAAATCGCCGGAACTGGATGCTGAGTGTATTGCCCTTGGCTGCGATATTGTCAAGGCCATGGGGATTTCCAGCGTGAAAGTATGCATCAACACATTGGGTGATGATGCCTCCCGCGCTGCCTATCGGGCTGCTTTGAAGGAATACTTTGCGCCGTATCTTGATACGCTGTGTGCGGACTGCCACAGAAGATATGAACAGAACCCGCTGCGTATTCTTGACTGCAAGGTGGACCATGATGCGGAATGCATGAAGAATGCTCCGCACTTATCCGATTATCTCAATGAAGAATCAAAAGACTACTTCAATCGCGTCCTCAAGGCGCTGGATACCCTTGGTATTCCGTATGAGATCGATGACCGGCTTGTCAGAGGTCTTGACTACTATACGCATACTGTATTTGAAGTCGTCTCAACAAGACCTGAATCCGGCGCGCAGGCAACGATCTTTGCCGGCGGCAGATACGATCATTTCGTTGAGTATTACGGCGGTCCGCAGATGAGCGGCATCGGTTTTGCGATCGGTCTGGAAAGACTGATTTCCCTGGCCGAGGAAGAAGGCCATGACTTTGCGGAAAACGATGATACGGATGTGTATGTTATCGGCCTTGGCGATGTGAGCGATCATGTGCTGGAATGCATGCAGAAGTGCAGAGCAGCCGGACTGTCAACGGACGGGTGCCTGACAAAGAAGTCCCTGAAGGCACAGTTCAAGAGTGCAGACAGATGCCATGCGAAGAACATTGTCATCATCGGTGAAGATGAGCTGAAGAACGGTACGGTCAATGTCAAGAACAGTGAAACAAAAGAACAGGTCACTGTACCGTATGAACAGGTTATAGAAGTATTAACGAAAGGAAAGAACTGATATGGAAAGAACATGCGGCTGCGGCACCCTGCGCAAGAGTGACGCAGGCAAGAAAGAAACCGTCATCGGATGGGTCAACAAGCGCAGAAACTTCGGTGCCCTGGTATTCATGGATCTGCGTGACCGCTCCGGTCTTCTGCAGGTTGTCTTCAATGAGGATCTGAGTGAACAGGTAAAGGATGTGCGCAATGAGTACATTCTGCAGGTGACCGGTACGGTCAATGTCCGTAAGGACAGCAATCCCAACATGCCTACCGGCGATGTTGAACTGCAGGCTGAATCCGTCAATATTGTCAACACCGCTGAAACAGCCCCGATTGACATCTCTGACAACTCCTCCTCTTCCGAGGATACAAGACTCAAGTACAGATATCTGGATCTGAGAAGACCGGTACTGCAGAAGAATCTGATGATGCGTCATCGTATCTGCATGATTGCCCGTCAGTACCTCGATGAAAACGGCTTTGTCGAAGTCGAGACCCCGATTCTGGCCAGATCCACTCCGGAAGGCGCCCGTGACTACCTTGTGCCTTCCCGTATCTACAACGGCAGATTCTGGGCTCTGCCTCAGTCCCCGCAGATCTTCAAGCAGCTGCTGATGATTGCCGGCATGGAGAAGTATTTCCAGATTGCCAGATGTTTCCGTGATGAAGACCTCAGAGCGGACCGCCAGCCGGAATTCACCCAGATCGATATTGAAATGTCCTTCGGTGATGAAGAAACCATCTTTGCGACTGTTGAAGGTCTGATGAAGAGAATCTTCAAGGGCGTCAAGAACATTGATCTTGAAGACCATTTTATCCGCATTCCATGGCATGAGTGCATGAGAAGATTCGGTTCTGATAAGCCGGATCTGAGATTCGGCAATGAAATCGTCAACCTGAACGACATCTTTGCCGGCACCGGTTTCAAGGTATTCTCTGACTGCCTTGGTGAAGGCGGTGAAATTGACGGCCTGCACTTTGAAGATGCGGCTGACAAGTACTCCCGCAAGGGTCTTGATGCTTTACAGGAATTCATCAGACACGGCTTCAAGGCCAAGGCGCTTGCCTACCTCAAGATGAAGGATGGTACGCTGTCCGGTTCCATTGCCAAGGTGCTGAGTGATGATGAGAAGCAGGCTTTGATTGACAGGTTTGACCTGAAGGATAACAGCCTTCTGCTGGTTGTGGCAGATAAGCCGTTAGTTGCTGAGACATCCTTAGGTGCCCTCAGAGTCAGACTGGCACATGAACTCAACCGGATTCCGGAAGGGGAGAACTACAAGTTCCTGTGGGTAACTGAATTCCCTATGTTTGAGTGGAGTGAAGAAGAGAACAGATGGGTCGCTGCGCATCATCCGTTCACAGCCCCGAAGGAAGAAGATGTCGACAAGCTCTTCAGCGATCCGGAACATGTTTCTTCCCGTGCGTATGACCTGGTTCTCAACGGCTATGAACTGCTTTCCGGTTCCATCCGTATCCATGATCAGGCGCTGCAGGAAAAGGTATTTGAAGCCATCGGCTTAAGCATGGAAGAAGCGAAGAAGAAGTTCGGTTTCTTCCTGGATGCTTTCCGTTATGGTACTCCGCCGCACGGAGGCGTCGGTATCGGTCTGGAGAGACTGACCATGGTACTGGCCGGTACAGATAACATCCGTGATGTAGTTGCCTTCCCGACAACCAACAGTTCCATGGATCTGATGTCTGAATCACCGAATGAAGTGGATCAGGCACAGCTTGATATTCTGGGCATTGAAATTGCCGGTAAAAACAAATAAAAGATGAAACTGCCTCTTTCTCAGGATGGAGGCAGTTTTCATATCAGGAAAGTGAAAAGAAAGTTAAGAATAGGGAAAAACATGAGCTGTGTCAAGACTGTTTATTTCCTATGCTGTTGCTATAATAAAAGTGCCGAAGGATATTAATATTTTTCCTACATTTTTGATATAGGGAATCCTGACTGGAGAGTCCTGTGTTGAACGCCCGATACGGTCGGGGATCCTGATGGATGACCATGGATGCCCACCTCTACATAAGAGGGAACATATCGCCCCTTCGGCCTTGTCTGAAGATAGGCTGTTCATTGCCATGATGAACGGCTTTTTATATGTCCCGGATTTACACTGTAACTGCAACAGCTTGAAATGAGTAATAAAAGCAGCACAAGGTATCCATTACAATAAGGTTTGCATAGACAACATTGAAAGGATAACCATGTGCTGCAATAAACATCTCACATCAGTAGAGAGAGAAATGATTCTGAAGTTTC
>ONOV01000193.1 GCA_900319505.1 uncultured Erysipelotrichaceae bacterium | reverse complement strand
CATCCAGTTCTATCCCTCTAGGGATTACTTTGACAACGCACTATTTGCGTTCATATATGAGTGTGACTGCCCATCACACAAAAAGATATCCGGAAATACCGGATATCCTGGTTAATCTGAAACATCAGCGATGCAGAATCGGAGATACGTGCTTGTAGAGGATGCCGGTCAGCACGGATACGACTGCACCCTTGAACAGGTTGAACGGTACAACACACAGGCAGACAAAGGTGAACATGTTCTTCACCGCCGGGAAGATGGCTGTACCCATGGCGATAATCGTATCCATCGGCATGCCGTAGAGTGTGCTGTACATCGGCAGAAGAACAAAGTAGTTGATCAAAGAACCGGCAAGCGCCATACATAAGGTACCGGTAATCATGCCGATCATGGCTGTCTTTCTTGTCTTATGATGTTTGTAGATAATACCGGCCGGAACGATGAAGGCACAGCCGATGATGAAGTTTGCCAGTTCGCCGACATAAGCTGTTGTCGTACCGTGGAACAGGATATGCAGAACGATCTTCAGCGCTTCAATAATCACGCCTTCCACCGGTCCCATGGCAAATGTGCCGATAAGAACCGCAACTTCAGACAGGTCGATCTGATAGAAGGACGGGGCAAACGGCAGCGGAAACTCAAACAGCATCAGCATAAAGGCAATGGCACCAAGAATAGCAATGCGTGCAATGGTTTTTGTTGTGATCCTCGAACGGGATTTTTCTAAAGTAGTCATGTGGTTTTTCTCCTCTCCTCCCGGCAATAAAAAACCGGGGCTTCTAAGATAAAAACCTCGGGGTATGACCTGCATATGAAAAATAAAAAACTTTTCATAACTCTTCCATCCAGACTTTACTGTCGCCACTGGAATTGCACCAGTTCATTTCCGTTTTCACGAAGTCGCGGGGTTTACCGCCGGTCGGGAATTGCACCCTGCCCTGAGTTTTATCGATTATTATGGTAGTCAGCTGTATTCATATTGTCAAGTCTAATATTACATTAGAGGAATACAAAAAGCTGAAGGCACTGCCCTCAGCTGTACATTTCCACAAGCATCTGAATGATCTGTGTTTCTGTTAACCCGATGATCCTTACAATCAGCACACCGCACAGAAATACCACCAGTACTGAGATAATGGTAACCAGTTCATGACTCAGTCCGGTACCATCAATCAGGGCCTGGTTCTTCAGCATCAGGCCGACTAACATCACGGCAAACAGCAGCAGCAGACCGATCACCGGATCCCCCTTCATACCGTATATGCCGGCAATCAGATAGCCGATCGCTTCCAGCAGCCAGCACATCGTACCTGAGCTCAATACCCGATGAAAACTGATTCTTCGGTGGGAAAACAGCGACAGAATACAATGCAGCACATACAGAACAAGCTCCGCCGCACATAATAACAGTGCCACCCTGAAACCCATGGCAGCTGTTGTATTGAAGCTCATGCGCAGATAGCTGAATGAGCCTGCATCAATCATCTTCTTGATCTCTTCTGAGAAGAAAGCCGCACAGATAATCCATTTCACTGCTATTCTGATCAGACTGCCGGCAAAACTGCCCGGAATCTCCTCATAGAACTCATTGACCATGCACTTATACGGATGCAGAAGCAGTCCCTTGACGCCATACTGCTTGCGGCTGATCAGAGCATCAATCTCCGCCTCCCTGGCCTGCCACTTTCTTTCCTTCTTCTTCTGCCTTGCACTCAGAATACGCCGGGCTGAAGTGTTCTCCTGTTTCTTCCCATTATTTCTTTCTTCATTGAACAGATCCTGCACGGTCTTTTCATCCAGTGTTTCCTGCGCAGCTGTTCTTTCCAGCGTTTCATCAATATCCGTCCAGTCAAAGCTTTCCGGTTCTCTGTCAATCTGACTGACCTGGTTCAGACTGTGCCTGTCTTCAGCCATCTTAACCACCTCGGTATTCCAGTACTTCCGTCTCTTCCTGACTTCCGGGTCACGGTCGTGCCGGTCAGACGGGTGTGCAATTCTCTTTCTGTAATTTACTCCGTATACCATATTCTAACTCCTGATGCGCTTCCCCTCAGAAAGAAAAATGCACCGTACAGCGCATTTTCCTTAAGATTGCTTACTTTGCCCTGCCGGAATACTTGCCGTCAGCGGTTGAAATGACAACATTCTCACCATTCTGAATAAACAGCGGCACCTTGATCTGCAGCCCTGTTTCAAGAACCGCATACTTTTCAGCAGCCGTTGCCGTATCACCTTTGACAGCCTGTTCGCATTCCACAATCTGCAGCGTTACCTTATCCGGCAGCACAACACCGAGAATCTCATTCTCATGCTCAATCACTGTAACATCCGAATTCGGTTTCATGAACTGCATTTCCCACTGCAGCTTATCCTTGGGAATTTCAATCTGATCATATGTCTCATTATCCATGAAGACAAGACTTGTACCGTCATCATACAGATACTGCATCTGCTTTCTGTCAATGACAGCCTGTTCCACCTTGTCACCGCCGGTAAAGGACATTTCATTAATCACACCTGTACGCAGATTCTTGACCTTTACTTTGACAATCATCTGACGCATGGCTGTTTTATTCAGCTGTGTGTTGATTACCTGATAAATATTGCCATTGGAAATAAAAGAACTTCCCGGTTTCAGATCATTTACAATCACCATATGTTTCTTAACACCATCCAATCATTCTCTTATAATTTTAGGAAAATACAGAAGCCTGTCAACCTTGTGCCGCCTTAAGAATCTGCAAAAAGCACGATGAATGGGGAAATGTCATCCGCAGATGGCATTTCCCCATATTGCCTCTCACAGCTGTATGCTCAGCGGTCTGCTGTGAAAGCTGTAATGTGCTTTGT
>ONOV01000067.1 GCA_900319505.1 uncultured Erysipelotrichaceae bacterium | reverse complement strand
TTTTTTCATGCGTGAATGATTACTCTTCAACCTTGGTGAAGGCATCCTTGCCTAAACCGCAGACCGGGCAGACCCAGTCCTCCGGAACATCCTCAAACTTTGTTCCGGCAGGCACACCGTTATCCGGATCGCCAACCGCGGGATCATAAACATATCCGCAAGGGCATACATACTTGTCCATCGTTTTTTCCTCCTGCCATTATGATACACAAACGGGAAGAAAGTGGGCAAGGAAATTGCTTCAGAGCATGTCTGAAATAATTGACCGATGGTCACACAATTCTGCCTTCCTGTCCAAAACACTTACAGATAAGCCATAACAGCACTTAACAGAAATGGGAAAAAGTATCATATTAAAGCCAGGGAGATTTCAGAAAGGAAAAAGATCATATGTACTATTCTGCTGGAAATTACGAAGCTTTTGCTGTACCGGAAAAGCCGGAAGGCATTGAAAAGAAACATGCCTGGATTGTCGGAACAGGCTTAGCGGGTCTGTCCGCAGCCTGTTATCTTGTCCGGGATGCACAGATGCCGGGTGAAAATATCACCCTGTTTGAAAACCTGCCGCTGCCGGGCGGTTCCTGTGACGGCATTCATGATACCCGCAAGGGCTTTATCATGCGCGGCGGACGTGAGATGGACAACCACTTTGAAGTCATGTGGGATCTGTTCCGTTCCATTCCTTCTTTAGTCAATCCTGGTGAAACCATCTTCTCGGAATACTATAAGCTCAACAAGGAAGATCCAAACTATTCTTTATGCCGGGTCACGGAAAAGCAGGGCCAGGATGCCCATACCGACCGCAGATACGGCATGAACCGGGAAGCGGAGAAACAGTTACTGAGGCTGTATCTTGCCAGTGATGAATCATTGGCGGATAAGACCATCGATGACATGTTTGATGATAATTTCTACAATACGAATTTCTGGATCTACTGGCAGACGATGTTTGCCTTTGAAAAGTGGCACAGTGCCTTGGAAATGAAGCGCTACATGCAGAGATATGTGCATCATATCGATGGTCTGCCGGACCTGTCTGCCTTACGCTTTACCCGCTACAATCAGTATGATTCCATGATCAGACCGATGGTGAAATACCTGATGGATCATGGGGTGAAGTTCCTCTACAATACAAGAGTTACGGAAGTGAACTGTGAAATCACACCGGTAAAGAAGGCGGCCCGTGAAATTGTCTATACGCAGGATGGTGAAGAAAAGCGGATCAGCCTGAGTGATGATGATCTTGTGTTTGTGACAAATGGCGCCCAAGGTGATGAAAGTGCCTATGGTGATCAGGACCATGCGCCTGAAATCACAATCAGAAATGGGGAAGGCGCTTCCCCTGAACTGTGGGCTGAAATGGCCAAGCAGGATCCTTCCTTCGGTCATCCGGAGAAGTTCTTCCGCTCCATTAAGGAAACAAGCTGGGAGTCATGGACTGTTGATACAGCTAATCCGGAAATTTTGAAAGCCATTGAAAAGATCTGCCACCGTGATCCTTTAAGCGGCAAGGTCGTTACCGGCGGCATTGTCACGGCCAAAGATTCAAGCTGGCTGATTTCCTGGACCATCAATCGACAGGGCCAGTTCCTCGATCAGCCGGATGACCACTGTCTGATCTGGGTCTATGGCCTGAACTGCTGGGATGATCTGGGCGATTATGTTCATAAGCCGATGTACCAGTGCACGGGTGCTGAGCTGTGCATGGAATGGCTGTATCATATCGGCATCCCGGAGAATGAGATTGAAAGACTGGCTGAGGAAGAATGCAATACAACCCCATGCATGATGCCGTATGTCACAACCTTCTTCGAGCCCCGTGCCAAAGGCGACCGGCCGGATGTAGTGCCGGAAGGTTCTGTCAATCTGGCTTTTATCGGTCAGTTTGCCGAAGAGCCGAGAGATACCGTATTCACCACAGAATATTCCATCCGTACCGGCATGGAGGCAGTCTATACCCTGTGCCATGTGGACAGAGGCGTACCGGAAGTCTGGGGTTCTACCTATGATGTCAGAGATCTTCTGAAGGCAGCCGTCAAGACAAACGATGGCAGGACCATTGACAGATGGCCTTTGACATCGGCGGAAAAGAATGCGGTCAATCAGCTGCTGAGCCTGACCAAGGGAACCGACATTGAAAAACTGTTAACCGATACCGGTGTCATCCGTGAAGGCTATCTGGCGGATAAGAAGAATCCGATCGATACCTTTGAAGCACTGAAGAAGAAGGGTGAAGAGACCTTTGAGGATGTAAAGAAGAAGACAGCCGGCGGTGCCGTCAGGACTGCAGCATTAGGACTTGCGGGCATTGGGCTGGCTGCTTATGTGATCAAGGATCTGGCTAAAAAGCTGCATTAGACTATTTCCAAGCTCTGTTTCTTCAGGAGGAAACAGAGCTTTTGTGTATCATAGAAACAGATGAGCAGTACAAGAGACAGGCTCATTGAAGGCTTAAGAACATGCATGAAACAGGCACCGGTAGAGGAGATAACGGTCAAGCAGCTTTCGAGTGATGTCGGTATCAATCCGAAGAATGATCGGATCAGAGATGAAGATCTTGATCAGCTGGCTGCGGATGCTCTCAATGATGCCTGCTATCCAGGCAACCCGAGGGAAGCTGCCAGGGAACAGGTTATAGAAATGTTCAGACAGCTGATGGAATCAATGATAAAAAAAGGAAAGCCCGACAGCTCATTCAAAGCAGTCGCGGCTTTCCTTTTTTCTGCTGTCTATGGATCTGTTTTTCAATCTGACAGATCTCTCTCTTCATGATGCGGTTGAATTTTCTGTCCTGCTTTTCACTTTCTTCCGCTTTGAACATGTATTCCTGGATGTTGGTGACTTCTGTATGAGTGTCATCAACGGCCTTCAGATTCCATGTGATGCGTACGGACCGGCCGTCCTGGGTCCAGGTGGAAGACAGCTGGGTGTCTTTGACCGGAGGACGGATGTGGATTGTATCTTCCTTTTTGTACTTTGTATTGTAATAGTGGTATTTGATGCCTTTGGAAAGGTCATCTTCTTTGTAGTCTCTGCCCGTGCGCGCACTTGCTTCTTGCAGGGTCTGATCGATCAGAAACTGATAGAATGCGTGAACGGGAACGGAAGTCAGTACGGTACATGATGCCATGGGTGAATCCTCCTGAAGAATATTATAAGACGGAAAGAAAAAAGATATCCGGGATCCGGATATCTTTGATGAGCTTACTTGGCAGCTTCAGCAGCCTTTGCCTTGTTCTTCGGGTTGCGCTTGTTGACAGCCCAGAGTTCATCCGCAACAGGTGCCCAGTCTTTGGCATACTGTGCTGTCTTTGCGCACAGATGCTCAGCTGTTTCCGGAGACTGCAGATCAGTGGAATGCGCATGGGCAGCGTTGACCATCTGTGTGAGACGGCCGGAGTTTTCCAGCATCGGGCACGGTTTGAGCATGTTGTCGTTGAACGGCATGTTGTCATGGTACTGCATGAACATCGGAGACTGCAGGCACTGCAGCAGCGTCTTCTCACGGATGTTGGAATCGGAGAAGTGGATGAAGACGCAGGGATCGACATCACCGTTGGCGTTGATGTGCAGATAGCGCTTGCCGCCGGCAATGCAGCCGCCGACAAACTCGGCATCATTCTGGAAGTCCATGGCGAACAGAGGCTTTGTGCTTCTGTAGCGTCTGATTCTCTCATAGATTTCCTTACGCTGTTCAGGGGAAGGCATCAGCTGCGGTGCAGCGTCATTGCCTACCGGCATGTAGTGGAAGAACCATACGAAGTAGGCACCCATCTTGATCAGTTCATCATAGAACTCTTCCGAAGAGATGGATTCCATGTTGGCACTTGTATAGCAACAGGAAATACCGAACGGCAGCTTTTTGCGCTTGAGCAGATCCATGGCCTTCATAACGGCATTGTAGACACCTGTGCCTCTTCTGCCATCAGTAGCTGTCTCATTGCCTTCCAGAGAGATGGCCGGAATGAAGTTGCCTACCCGCAGCATCTCATTGGCGAAGTCTTCATCAATCAGTGTGGAGTTTGTGAAGCAAAGGAATACACAGTCATTGTGCTTCTCACAGAGCTTGATGATGTCCTTCTTACGAACCAGCGGTTCACCGCCGGTGTAGATGTACATGTAGATACCGAGCTCCTTGCCCTGTCTGATGATGGAATCAATCTCATCATAGGAGAGGTTGAGCTTGTTGCCGTATTCAGCAGCCCAGCAGCCTGTGCAGTGCAGATTACATGCACTGGTCGGGTCCAGAAGGATTGCCCACGGTACATTGCAGTTGTACTTCTTTCTTGCCTTGTCCTGTGTCTTCCAGCCGAACAGGGAAGCATTGATGAAGAAGTTTGTCAGAATTGTCTTGCCGACATGCGGATCAAGATCGTTGAAAATCTTACGAATATACGGATAGTAAGGATGATCCGGATTTTCGATAGCTTCACGAATGGCCTTTCTCTGACCAGGGAAACCATTACCGGCAATCTTATCCGCCAGATCCATCATTTTACGCATATTGGTTTCCGGATCGTCATAGAGCTTATCCATGATCTTACCGACACCGTATGCAGCAGCACTTTGTACGAGTCCCATAGATATAAATACCCCTTTCAATGAAACAACCTTATTTTATGAAGAACGCGCTCATTCTCAATGAACAAACGGGTTCATTCGAATATTATTTTAACACAAAGGCATCCGTGTAAAAACACAGG
>ONOV01000192.1 GCA_900319505.1 uncultured Erysipelotrichaceae bacterium | reverse complement strand
CATAGAAAAATGAGACAGACCATTACTTCTGTCTCATCTTGATACCATACCGGTACATCGCCAGCATATTGACAAGCGCATATGATTCCGGTGTATCTTCCACCGGATAGCCGAGCAGTTCATTGATCCGTGCCCTTCTGTACTTGAGCGTATTCTTATGCAGAAACATACGCCGGGCCGTTTCATTCAGATCCATGCCGCAGTCCAGAAAATAGCAGGACAGAAACTTGATCGGCTCCCCATTGGGATATACCTCTTCCAGATGAACCAGGGTCTCCCTGGCTTCTCTCAGGATTCTTGGATCCCTGGCGGCATCCTGAATCATGGCACCGAACCGGATCTCAGCCTCATTCAGCCATCTGTTTTCAGGATAGATGGCATGGGCTGCCTGCCAGGAACCATGTGCCATCCGATAGGCCCGGTATACATCACTCAATGCGTCCGTACTGAACGACGCAGCGAGCATCCCCGGCCAGTGGATTTCACCAAGATACTTTGCAAAGGCATCACTCAGGCCCGGCATGCCCTTTTCTTCCGATGAAGGCGGCAGAATAATCAGATCATTTCCACACCGGCATACCATGAGCTGATCGGAAGAACTGTCTGTATACTGCAGCACTTTCTTCACGATTTCTTCTTCCGGCTTCCTATCTGCCAAAACAAACCATACACCATATTCCTGCCGCATCGGCACATCCCTGACTGAAATGCACCGCAGCACTTCAATCTGTTTATCCTCCTGAAGTGCAGTGACGCTGTCTGAGACCCAGCCGTGTCTGGCATTCATTTTTCTGCTTTTATGTTCTGTTCTCATACCCTGATCATACCTGTTTCTTTATCTCTTTTGGACAAAAGACCTTAACTTTCATCCATTGTTCAGACAGGCTTCACATTTTGATTTCCGTTCTTCTTCCTTTTATGCAGACTGATATAATACAGACGTATGAAAAATCTGAGTCTGACATTATTCAGAGACAGTGAACTGCTGCCTCTTCTGCTGGCTTCAGCAGTTCTCATCTGCGGTATTGAGCTGATCTTCCGCTTTCTGCCTGAAAGGAAGAAAAAGACAGAAACAGCAAAGACATCTTCCCTTGCCTTCGTTCATCCTTCTGTAACGGTGCCTTCCTATACAAAGAAAGACATCCATGCCATTGTTCTGATCACGGCGCTCTATGCACTGGTTTCACTCTGGCAATGCGGTTCCAATACCTTTCCCACCACAACCTGGCAGCCCCAGAAAGATACCGCCGATCAGTCCTTCATTCTTGAACTGACGGACAGTACGGCATTTGATCAGATCAATGTGCTGTATGAAGAAGGCGATAACAACAGCAACCAGACCACCTGGCAGCTGGGGGTGGAAGGCATGAAGATCGAAGGCTCCAATGATCTTTCGAACTGGCAGAGCATCAGTACGCTCAATAATAACGGCATTTATGAATATCAGATCATTGAAGGTGAGTATGATTACCGCTACATCCGCATCACGTCCGTCAATCCCAATCAGACCCTGACGGAAATCGCCTTCAAGAAATCAGGCGAAGATGTGCTTCTGCCTGTCAAGGTGTATGAAGATGACTGTGCGGACACGGAATATCCTGCTTTGCTTGTGATTGATGAACAGGACAAGGCAGCTATCCATCCTTCTTATTATGATCAGGGCTACTTTGATGAAGTCTATCATCCCCGCAACGCCAAAGAGATCAGCGACGGACAGTATATGTACGCTACCGTGCATCCGCTTCTAGGCACAAATATCATGGCTCTGTTCATTCATCTGTTCGGCTTTACCCCAAGAGTCTGGCGGCTGCCGGGCATTCTCTTCGGCATCATGATTGTGCCGCTGTTCTATGGTATTGTGCACCGGCTCTTTGGACGAACCGATCTTTCCATCTTCGGTACGATTCTGTGTGCAGCTGATTTCATGCATCTGACAACATCGCGGATCGGTACGCTGGAACCTTTCTCTGTCTTCTTTATTCTGGTCATGTTCTACTGGATGATCCGCTTCTATCAATCCAGCTTCTATGACACACAGCTGACCCATGAACTGCGGCTTCTGCTATGGTGCGGTATTTTCATGGGAATAGCCATCTCCACCAAGTGGACAGCCTGCTATTCGGCCGTCGGCCTTGCCGTTCTGCTGTTTACCAACCTGATCCGCCGCACCATCGAGTATCGTAAGGCAAAGAAGTTTCTGCAGGAAAATAACGGCTCTGCCGTACAGATCGCCGAAGCACAGCATATTACCTCAGTCTATCAGTCCTATCTGCTGGCAATTCTTGGCTGGTGCTTTGTCTTCTTCATCATCCTGCCGCTGATCATCTACTGGGCATGCTATATCCCGGATAAGGTATGGCGGGACGGCTGGTCCATTTCCAATGTACTGGAACAGAATTCCTACATGTACCACTACCATACAAACCTCAAGGCAACCCACCCCTACCAGTCCACCTGGTATCAGTGGATCCTGGATATCAGGCCGATCTGGTACTATTCCGGCGTCAAGGCAGAGGGCATCTCGCATTCCATCTCCTGCTTCTCCAATCCGCTTTTGACATGGGCCGGACTGCCGTCCATCCTCTATGTGCTGTATGAATGCGTCAGAAAAAAAGACAGCACAGCCTGGTTCATACTGATCGGTTATCTGACTGCCCTTGGTCCCTGGGTGCTTTTAGTCAAGCGCTGTGTCTTTGCCTATCACTTCTATCCGACCAGCTTTTTCACCATGCTTGCTATTGTATATGCATCAGAAAAGCTGCTGGCTCTGAATCATGAAAAGACAAGAAAACTGCTGATTGTCTTTACCATCGCCTATGTGTTCCTGTTTGTCATGTTCCTGCCGGCAACGGCCGGTTTCGGTACAACGCAGGGTTATATCAAACTGCTGGAGTGGTTCCCGACATGGTACTTTGGCTGAAAAAACACAGACGCATCACAAGCCTTCTGTATGCTCTGATTCTGGCTTTTCTCTTCTGCATCCCCTATCTTTTCAGGGATCTGCTGCCGATCGGGCATGATACGTTCTTTCATGTCTCACGCATTGACGGCCTGGCTGCCTCCATCAAAGACGGGGATTTCCTGCCGGCCATTTATCCTTATAAGAACAGCGGCTTCGGCTATGGCAGTCCGCTGTTCTATTGTGATGTGATGCTTTATCCCTTTGCCTTGCTGGATGTGATCGGAGTTCCGGTATCGATCTGCTATAAGCTTGTCATCTTTGTATGGACGATGCTGACAGCCTATACGATGAGCTTATGTGCAGAAAGGATCACCCATTCCTTTCAGGCCGGGACCATCGCTGCGGCGGCCGTGCTGTTTGCCAATTACCGGATTACGGATGTCTATGTGCGCGGGGCTCTGGGTGAAACCCAGGCTTTTATCTTCCTGCCGGTGCTGATTGAAGGGCTGTATATCATCCTGTATGAGAAAAAGACAGAGCAGTGGCAGCTGGCAGCGTTCGGGCTGGCGGCACTGTTGATGAGCCACAACCTGACCTTTGTACTGTCATGCTTTCTGACGATGCTGCTGATTACCGGTTCCAGTCAGAAGCTGAATCCGGAAACCATCCTTGCCTGTATCAAGGCCATTGTCGCTGCCTTTCTGTTAACAGTGTTCTTCTCACTGCCGATGCTGGAGCAGCTGCAGTCCAACCGCTACTACCTCAACTACTACGCCGAAACATCTGATCTTTCTTCCGGTACGCTTCCCTTATGGAAATATTTTGCCAACCAGACAGTATTCGGCTATTCCGATAACTCTCTGGAAAGAAACCAGCAGATGCTGCTGAATCCCGGGTGGTTTCTGACCATTGCCCCTCTTCTATGGCTGTATGTCAGAAAGAAAAAGCCCAATGCCTATATCACCCTGTGTCTGATTCTCGGCTATGTGAATCTGATCCTGCCTTCCTCTGTGATCCCATGGCAGTCTCTGGACAATCTCAAGGTCATGCAGTTTCCCTGGCGTCTATTGGAATCAGCGGTTGTCCTGCTTGCCATTCCTGCTTCTGCTGCCATTGCTTTCCTTTTCAATCAGCCGGAAAAAATCTTCACTGCACTGATCCTTGTCTGCCTTTGTGCCGAAGGGATCTATCATATCTATCCTGTCTTTCATGAAACTTTCGGCATGACTTCTTCCATGAGCTGGGAAGATGTGACAAACGGTGCCTTATGCGATCCAGCCTACTCTGCCACCTACATGCGGGTAGAACTGGCCGGCGGCGATTATCTGCCGATTACTTCACCCGACTACCGCCGGCTGTTTCCGGTGATCATGGATGAAAACTATAAATCCCTTTCCACACCTTATGAAAAGAACAGTACCAGAATCACCTTCACACTGGACGAAAAGAATACGGATCAGACGGTTGTGCTGCCTTTGACATGGTATAAAGGCTATACGCTGTATCACATGGAAAACGGCAGATGGGTAAAGATGTCCTGCCATCAGGATGACCACGGCCTGGTCAGCTTCTATGCAAAGAGCAGCGGAAAATATAAGTGTGTGTACCTCAATACCCCTTTACGCAATATCTGTATAGTGATCTCCCTTGTTTCCTGGTGTTTCTTCCTTCTTTCTCTGTTAAAACGGACTAGAATGAAAGTGTCAACTACCCACGGCCTAAAGGCACGTGGGCTTGCAGCTGGCTCCTCCAGTACTAGCGTAGCCAGATAACCGGCTCTCCTGGAT
>ONOV01000125.1 GCA_900319505.1 uncultured Erysipelotrichaceae bacterium | reverse complement strand
GACAGTTATCATACAGGCACAGGCAAGGAAGAAGAGAAGTAGGAAACAGACCTGCCAGAAGCGAGTTCCGTGAATGGGTGAAAAGGGAACGGCAGAAGGGTTTCTGAAGCGTGCTTTGGAGCTGATGTCAGGAAATGGACATACGTGAACCTGCGTTAAGGGATTGAGTGTCTGTCATCTGACAGGAATAAAGGTGGTACCGCGTAAGTGAGCGTCCTTTGGCAAAGAGCTGAAGGATGCTTTTTTAATGAAGACCACGGGAGGCAGGATATGGAAGAGCGACGAAACACAACAGTACATTCTGGAATCATGAAAACATTTGAAAAGAAAAGGAGATAAACATCATGAAAAAAGAAGATATTAAAAAAGTAGTTCTCGCCTATTCCGGCGGCCTTGACACATCCATCATCATCCCGTGGCTGAAAGAAAACTATAACAACTGTGAAGTCATTGCCGTATCCGGCAATGTCGGACAGGGAACGGAACTTGACGGTCTGGAAGAAAAAGCCAAGAAGACAGGTGCTTCCAAGCTGTATGTTGTGGATCTGACAGATGAATATGTCAATGATTACATCATGCCTTGTCTCAAGGCTGATGCCCAGTATGAACAGTATCTGCTCGGCACAAGCCACGCAAGACCTGTCATCGCCAAGGCACTGGCAGAGATTGCCCATAAGGAAGGTGCTGATGCCATCTGCCATGGCTGTACCGGCAAAGGCAACGATCAGGTCAGATTCGAACTGGCACTGAAACATTTCGCTCCTGAACTTGCCATTATCGCTCCATGGAGAGAGTGGAACATCAAGTCAAGAGATGAAGAAATCGACTATGCGGAAGCTCATCATATTCCGCTGAAGATCAATAGAGAAACAAACTACTCCAAGGATAAGAACCTGTGGCATCTGTCTCATGAAGGTCTGGATCTGGAAGATCCGGGCAATGAACCGCAGTATGAAAAGCCTGGTTTCCTGGAAATGGGTGTTTCCCCGGTTGATGCCCCGGATACCCCGGAATACATCACGCTGGACTTTGAAAAAGGTGTACCGACTGCTTTCAACGGAAAAAAGATGACACCCAAGGAAATTGTTCTGGCCTGCAATGAGGTCGGCGGCAAGAACGGGATCGGTTTACTGGATATTGTCGAAAACAGACTGGTCGGCATGAAATCAAGAGGTGTCTATGAGACACCTGGCGGAACCATTCTCTATGCTGCCCATGATTATCTTGAGACCATTACCCTGGACAAGGATACCATGCATGAGAAAGAAAGAGTGGCTCTGACGATGGGTGAACTTGTCTATAACGGCAAGTGGTTTACCCCGTTAAGAGAAGCGCTGAGTGCATTTGTTGATAAGACCCAGGAAACCGTCAACGGTACCGTCAAGCTCAAGCTCTACAAGGGCAATATCATCAAGGCCGGTGTCTGGAGCAAGGACAGTCTGTATTCAGATGATCTGGCAACGTTTGGTGAATCCGACTATGACCAGAAAGACAGTGCAGGCTTTATCAACCTCTATGGCCTGCCGATCAAAGTACAGGCGCTCAAGGACGCAAAGAAACTGAAGTAACAGGAGGAACAGACATATGAAAATGTGGGCAGGCAGAACGGATGGCATTACGGATGCCGTCGCCGATGAATTCAATTCATCGATCTCATTTGACAGCCGTATGTATGCAGAAGACATCGACAGTTCCATTGCCCATGCCCGCATGCTGGAAAAGACCGGCATCCTGAGCCATGAAGATGTCAAAAAGATCATCACCGGTCTTGAAGAAATTAAAAAAGATCTAGAGGATGGCAAGCTTGCCATTGATCCGGCTGCGGAAGATATACATATGTTTGTTGAACAGGAACTGACCAAACGGATCGGTGATGCCGGCAAGAAAGTCCATACGGCCAGAAGCCGCAATGACCAGGTTGCCAATGATCTGCATCTCTATATCAGAAAAGAAAACAGAAATATCTTCCACTTGATTCAGCAGCTGATTGAAGTACTGCTGGCGCAGGCTGAGAAGAACAAAGCCGTGATCATGCCGGGCTATACTCATCTGCAGAGAGCCCAGCCCATCACCTTCGGCCATCATCTGTGCGCCTATGTCATGATGTTTCTCAGAGATCTGGACCGGCTTAATGATGCGTATCAGAGAACAGATGTTTCCGTCATCGGCTCCTGTGCCCTTGCCGGTACAACCTATCCGACCGACCGTCTTTATGAAGCACAGCTGCTTGGTTTCTCTTCAGTAGGCATGAACAGTATGGATGGGGTGAGCGATCGTGACTTTGTGATTGAAACACTGAGCGATCTGGCCATGGTGATGATGCATCTGTCGCGGCTGAGTGAAGAGATTGTGCTCTGGACTAGCTGGGAATTCCACTTTGTGGAACTGGATGATGCCTATACGACCGGCTCATCCATCATGCCGCAGAAGAAAAACAGCGATATGGCAGAACTGACCCGGGGCAAGACCGGACGTGTGTATGGTGATCTTATGGCTTTGCTTACCGTGATGAAGGGTCTGCCGCTTGCCTATAACAAAGACATGCAGGAAGACAAACAGCCGGTATTTGATGCCATCGATCAGGTGAAGATGTGCCTGCAGGTAAACATCCCGATGCTGAAAACCATGAAAGCCATCCCGGAAAACATGCATCGGGCAGCCCAGAAAGGCTTTATCAATGCGACAGATCTGGCTGATTATCTGACAAAGAAAGGCATGCCGTTCCGTGATGCCTATAAGACAGCCGGAAAGCTTGTGCATCTGTGTCTTGCCAGGGACTGTGTCCTGGAAGAGCTGCCGCTGGAAGAATACAGAAAGTACTCAGATCTGTTCGATGAGGATCTGTACAGAGCCATTGCTTTATCCGAGTGTGTCAATAAGCGTACTTCCCTGGGTGGTACAGCTGTATCGCAGGTGGAAAATGAAATCAGCCGGGCTGAAAAGAAGCTGAAGGAGCTGAGTGATGAAGAAAGTATTCATTGATGGCAGCTATGGTACAACCGGCCTCAGGATTCATGAGCGGCTGAAAGAGCGCAGTGATATAGAACTGCTTGAGATTGCCTATGAAGACAGACACAGTGAAACAATGCGCAAAGAAG
>ONOV01000217.1 GCA_900319505.1 uncultured Erysipelotrichaceae bacterium | reverse complement strand
TTCGGATACTGGGAATGAGAGAAGTAGAACTTCTTGAAATCCTGATCACCAGTGATACGAACCTTATCTGCATTAATGACGATTACATAATCGCCGCAGTCCACGTTAGGTGTGTAAATCGGCTTGTTCTTGCCTCTTAATACTGTAGCTACCTGGGAAGCAAGACGACCCAGGACACAGTCAGTGGCGTCTACGACATACCACTGATGTTTGACTTCGGCTGGCTTAGCCATCGTTGTCTGACGCATAATTCATCCTCCATTGTAGTTTCCGGGGCTACACTGGCATGAGATGCCGTTCATTATTGTAGTTGTGCGTGCCCTGTTTCGTCAATCGTTTTTTGCATGTATTTCATGCTGTTTTTCAGTCTTCCAGCGTATCGGTGAGTTTCGGCAGGATCTGCAGCTTGCGGGACAGGATTTCCTTATGCAGAACCTTGTGATGATTCTCATCCGGGAAGGCGCCGGATGCCTTGTAACTCTTCTCACCTGCCATGTATATAAGCGATCCATTCTCCACAATACAGGTAAACGCCACGACCAATAGATCCAGATTCTTCTTATTCACAAGCAGGTTCATAGCCTGGTATATTTCTTCTTCCCTGTTTCTGATCTCATCCGTATCCGACACAAGAACCTGGGAAATCATCGTATGTACGCCGTCAATATTGTAATACTTGATATCCTGAACAATCTGATCGTACATCGTCATATTGCCCTTTGCGGCAGCGGCCGCAAACATCTCCTTACCGAACTGTTCCTTATCCACCCGGGCAATGGCAGCCAGAATATTGGCTGCATCCACATCCTTGCGGGTTGTGGTTGGAGACTGGAACATCAGTGTATCCGACAGCACCGCCCCAAGCAGCAGAGCAGCGATATCCTTGGGCAGCGGGATCTGATTCTCCCGGAACATATTGGTTACAATCGTTGCCGTAGAACCGACGATTTCATTACGGAAGGATACCGGCTGACGGGTCGCAAAGTCATTGATCCGATGATGGTCGATGACTTCCAGAATCTGAGCCTTCTCCACTGCTTTCACGGATTGCGAGAATTCATTATGATCCACCATGATGATCTTCTTGTTCTTGTTGTTCATGACATGGAAGCGGGTCAGATAGCCTTTGAGATGCCCTTTGCTGTCAACAACCGGATAGTCTCTGTACCTTGTCTTGAGCATCTTCTCTCCTGCTTCTTCCAATAGATCATTCTCACGGAATACCACCGGCTTATGCATGACCAGTCTGACCGGCGGAGCCAGGAAAAGGAATCTTGTTGTATTCATGGCACCATGTCCGCTCTTGATAATCGGACAGTGATGCAGCGCTGCCGCTTCCAGTACATCCTGACGGATCGTATCTGTCCATACCGTAATCAGCAGTCCTGCTCCTCTTTCAATCAGATCCTTCTGACTTTCCGCATCATTGCCGACCACAACAATTCTGTCCTTGATCTCATAGTTGACTGTCTTTGTCTCGGACAGCGTCACAATGGAAACCTTGCCGTTGATATGGGCTTCAATATCATCGTAGATAATCGTCCCGTCAATCACTTCCGCAAGATGCGCTGTATCTGTCTTCTTCAAAAGTTCAATCTCAGCCGCCGTATCGCCCAGACCGATATCAGCCAGATCACTTCTGGTCACAAACCCGGCAATGGTACGATCATCCTTCAATACCGCCAGGGAATTGCGCTTGAGACGGCTGAGCTTCTGTACCGCTTCCTGAACGGATGTTTCCGGGGTAATGAATTCAGGCGGATCCAGTTCTATTTCACAAAGACGCTTGCGGGCATCCTCCAATAGAACCGGTTCTTCAATATCAAGCTTTTTCAGAAGATATGCCGTTTCATTATTCAACGGACCCAGACGGCATGCGACCGCCCTGACCCCCTGTGCTCTTTTATAAAACGCATAGGCAATCGCACTTGCCACACTGTCCGTATCAGGATGTACATGTCCTGTCACATAGACAGGTTCCTGATCTGTTTCTTCACCAAACCGTTTTTCCATATCAATGGTCCTCACTCATAAAAACATACTGTTCCATCCGCCTGAATGCCTTCTGAATGACATGATGCGGTGAAGCCAGATTCAGGCGGATAAACCCCGGTGCCTGAAACTGTGCTCCATCCTGCCAGCCGATGCCATAGGACCAGCCCTTTTCCACTAATGCCCGGCTGTCCATATGATGTGCTTCAAGCCACCTGCGGCAGTCCAGAAACAGCATATACGTGCCTTCCGGCTCAGACACATCCACACCCTGGAAATGTTCCTTCACATAGGCAGAGGCATATGTCACATTATCTGACAGAACTTCCAGCAGCTGCTGCAGCCAGTTTTCTCCCTCTTCACTGTATGCTCCGATCAATGCATGCATGGAAAGGACATTCATGGCATTGTATATGGTTTTGGCGCCGACTGCTTCCACTCTTTCTCTTACAGCCTTATTGTAGATGATGTGATAGCTGCCGACCAGTCCCGCCAGGTTGAACGTCTTGCTTGGAGCATAGAAGGCAATGGTATGGTCATGGCTCCATGCATTGACACTCTGCAAAGGCGTATACGTATGGCCGTTCATCATCAGATCCGACCAGATCTCATCACTGATCACCCATACATCATTGGCTTCAAAGACCGCCATGGCTTTTTCAAGCTCTTCTCTTGTCCATACTCTTCCACAGGGGTTATGAGGATTGCACATGACACATACATGAATATGATTCTCTTTGATCTTACGATCCATGTCTTCATAATCCATGCGCCATACGCCGCTCTCATCCTTTACTAAAGGAGAATGCACAATATGATAGCCATTGCTTTCAATACTGTGGGTAAAGCCAAGATAAGTCGGACTGTGCAGCAGTACCGCATCACCCGCTGCCGCAAATACCTTCAATGCGGATATCACCCCGCCCAGCACACCGTTTTCATAGCCGATGACTTCCTTTGTGATATCATTGACACCCTTATGTCTGGTGTGCCATGTCTCAATCGCCCTGTAATATGCGTCAGATGGTTCAAAGTAGCCGAAGCACGGATGCCTGGCCCGTTTGATGATTTCATCCTGAATGGAGGCAGCGGCAGGAAAGTTCATATCCGCTACCCACATGGGAATAAAGTCAAAGCCTTCATGGATGCCCTGTTTCTGCATGAACTCTATGTGATCCACCGCCAGGGCATCCATCCCATGACGATCTATTTCTGTTTCAAAATCATATTTCATAATCCCTGCTCCTTTACAAACGCATAAATATCATCTTCATGTACCGCATCTTTTTCATCAATCGTGCCGACCGGCATGGCATACAGCATGAACTCTTCCTTTCCATCAAGATTAAACAGTGCATCACAATACGTTCCATCCAGTGCTCCGACCCCGCATCCGCCTAAATGCATGCTCGTACAGGCAAGATACAGATTCTCACCGATATGGCCGACATCCGCCATGATCATTCGGGCCGCACCCACCCCATAGCGCCATTCTGCCCTGTAACACACATAGCTGAAAAGAAAAATCACATTGGCTTTCTCTGCCCATATCTGCTCATCCAGCGCATGATCAATCACTTCTTTGAGATCATCCATTTCCTTCAGGCATTCCAGAGCATGGTACCAGGGCAGATAATGATACAGTCCATCCTTCAGCCCTTCTGTATTCTGAATGATCAGATAGCACTCAAACTCATGTCTGGCCCCGCCGCACGGTACCGTACGAAGCGTCGCATATGACTTTCCCCTGATGCCTTCAATACCCTGGGCACACCATAAAAGACAGCTCAGTTCCAGCAGCTTCATCTTTCTGCCGCAATAGACCCGATGTGATCTTCTGGTATTGATCACCTTCAGAAAGTCATTCTCCATGTCCAGATGATCAAAATCCTTCGGCAGTACAATCCGCTCTTCTCTCATCGGCGCCTTGACTAAAGGCGGCTGTTTCTTTCCCAGCTGCTGATCCGTTTCATAATCTTCATCCACTTCAAATCCATCAGTCTTCAAAAATGTTCTGCCCTCTT
>ONOV01000189.1 GCA_900319505.1 uncultured Erysipelotrichaceae bacterium | reverse complement strand
GCCTCATCAAGAGAGGCAAACTGAACCAGACGCAGGACATTGAACTTGGAGGCATCCGCCAGGATGTAGGGCTGCTTTGCGTGCCTGATGGCCATGGCTTTGGTGTCGGCTTCCTGCTCATTGGAGGTGGTGAAGCCGGCTTTTTCATGAATGCCGTTCGTGCCGACAAAGGCAATGTCGAAGTACATGCTTTCAAGCATATGCAGGGCCTGGCGGCCGATGATGGATTCTGTCTGCCAATACAGCTTTCCGCCAAGTACGATTGTAGGAATAGAGCGTTCACCCAGCAGTTTCAGATGCGGTACACCGGGTGTGACAATGGTGATATTGCGGGCATGGATGAAGGGAATCATTTCATAGGTGGAGGAGCCGGCATCCAGATAAATCATCATGTTGTCATGAATCAGCCGGGCAGCCATCAGGGCAATCTGTTTCTTGGCAGCCTGGTTGGACTGGGTTTTGGCAGCCATGCCGGGCTCATTCAGCTGAAGATTGGATAAAGAGACACCGCCATGGTACCGGGAGACCATGTTGAGATCTTCCATTTCCTGCAGGTCACGGCGGATGGTAGCCGGAGAAACATGCAGGGCATCGACAAGTTCATCCACGGATATTCTGTCATGAGACTGACAGAGTGTAAGTATTTCGTTCCATCTGTTCTTTTTGTTCATCGTCGCTTTTCCTGGGAAATAATCATTTCTGATGATTATTTCTAACATATTATATGATACTGATATCGTTTACGGATGAGTATTTGATTAAAATGCGTAGAATCTATTGTAAATGATCATCCTGGAAACTATAGTAAGCATGCAAGCGCTTACAGGAGGAATCCATGATATACACAGTTACCTTCAATCCATCACTGGACTACACAATCAGAATGAACACGCTCAAACTGGGTGAAATCAACCGTACCGAAGAAGAAGTCATCTTCCCGGGCGGCAAAGGCATCAATGTTTCCATCGTATTGAAAAATCTCGGTACAGAAAGCACAGCCATGGGGTTTCTGGCCGGGTTCACCGGACATGAAATTGAGCGTCTATTGAAAGAGAAAGGTGTGAAGAGTGATTTCATTTATCTGAATCACGGCGATTCACGCATCAATGTCAAGATTGTGCCAAGCGCCCATGCCAAAGAAACAGCCATCAATGCAAGAGGCCCTGTCATTGAAGCAGAAAAGATCCAGGAACTCTATGGCAGACTGGATCAATTGAAGGCAGGCGACATGCTTGTTCTGTCCGGCAGTATTCCTTCGAGCATGCCGAGCGATATCTACATGGATATCATGAAGCACCTTGAAGGCAGAGGCATTGATATTACGGTAGATGCGACAAGGCAGCTGTTAGCCAAGGTTCTTCCGCTCCATCCATTCCTGGTCAAACCGAATCATCATGAACTGGCGGAACTGTTCAATGTGGAAATCAGCACAAAGGATGATGTAGAAAAATATGCCCGCAGGATGCAGGAAATGGGCGCAAGAAATGTGCTTGTCTCCATGGCGGGTGACGGTGCGGTACTTGTTGGTGAAAGCGGTAAAGCTTACCGGCTGGATGCGCCGAAAGGAAAGCTTGTCAATTCCGTGGGGGCAGGAGACTCCATGGTAGCCGGCTTCTTGGCCGGATGGGCAAAGCATCACAATGAAGAAGAAGCGTTCCGCTGGGGCGTATGTACAGGCAGTGCCAGTGCCTTCTCCACTGAACTGGCTGCAGAAAAAGAAGTTCTCGCACTTCTTGAACAGATTTGAAAATAGCGCAATGCGCAATATGAGGATAAGAAAATGAAAGAAAAACTTCAGTCCTTCGGCAGATTCCTGAGTGCCATGGTCATGCCGAATATCGGGGCATTTATTGCCTGGGGCTTAATTACTGCGCTGTTCATCGCAACCGGATGGACACCGAATGAAAAACTCGCTACTCTGGTCAGCCCGATGCTGACATACGTACTGCCGATCCTGATTGCCTATGAAGGCGGCCATATGGTCGGCGGCAAAAGAGGCGCAGTCTGTGCAGCGGTTGCTGCACTGGGTGTCATTCAGTCTGATACAAGCGTGACGATGCTGATGGGTGCCATGATCATGGGGCCGCTGGCAGGATGGCTGACAAAGAAGATGGATGCGGCCTTTGAAGGCCACATCAAGCCCGGCTTTGAAATGCTGGTCAACAACTTCGACCTCGGCATTCTTGCCATGCTGTTAGCGATCATCGGCTTCTATGGCATGGGTCCGTTAATGGCCGGCATCCTGGCAGTTCTCAATGCCGGTGCCAATGTCCTTGTCAAGCATGGTCTTCTGCCGCTCATCTCCATCTTTGTGGAACCGGCCAAGGTTCTCTTCCTGAACAATGCCATCAACCACGGCATCTTCACACCGCTTGGTGCGGAACAGGTCAAGGAAGCCGGCAAGTCCATCTTCTACATGATTGAAACCAATCCGGGTCCTGGTACAGGCGTTCTGCTTGCCTACATGTTCTTCTCCAAGGATAAGACCACAAAGCAGTCTGCTCCGGCGGCATTGATTGTTCATCTCTTCGGTGGTATTCATGAGATCTCTTTCCCTTATATCCTGATGAATCCGTTGCTGCTTCTTGCCACCATCGGCGGTTCCATGGCTGCCATGTTCTGGAATACTCTGCTTGGTCTTGGTCTGACCGGTCCTGCTTCCCCTGGTTCCATCTTCGCTTATGTCGGTATGGCACCGAAGAATCAGATCTTCCTTGTCTTCCTGAGTGCTGTGGTTGCGGCGGGCGTATCCTTCGCCATTGCTTCACCGATTGTCAGATTCTCCAATGCGAAGAAGTCTCTTGATGAAGCAAATACTTCCGTCAATGACATGCATGCGCAAGCCAAAGGCATCAGTGCTTATGCTGAAACAGAGTCTGGTGCCAGACTGGATCTGAGAACGCTGGATCATATCGTATTTGCCTGCGATGCCGGCATGGGCTCCAGTGCCATGGGTGCTGCGGTATTACAGAGAAAGCTCTCTGAAGCCGGCTTTGATAATGTCAAAGTGACACACTGCTCCGTTTCGGAAGTGCCGACAGATGCCAAGCTTGTTGTCTGCCACAAAGATCTTGCCGAAAGAGCATACAAGTGCGTGCCGAATGCCAAGATCGTTACGATTACAAACTTCATGACTGCACCTGAATATGATGAGATTGTCAGAGATCTGACCAATGCCCGTATCAATACAAATGCAGAAACAACCGACGGCAAGGCCGAAGACTTCCATGGCGGCGTGCTGATTGAAAAGAATATCCTTATCAACCCTGCGCTCAAGAACAAGGAAGAAGTCATCAGCAAGATTGGTGAAATGCTGTATGAATCCGGCTATGTCACCAAGAAGTATACCGAAGCCATGTTTGAAAAGGAAAAGGTCTTCAATACGGCCATCGGCAATGAAATTGCCGTACCGCACGGCATTGAATCCATGATGGGTGAAATCAGAAATTCCGGTATGGCAGTGTTCACCTTCCCCAACGGCATGGACTGGGGTGACGGCAATACGGTCAAGCTTGTCATCGGTATTGCCAGTGTCGGTGATGCCCATATGCAGACGCTGCAGAAGATTGCGGTTGCCTGTGAAACAACAGAAGATGTTGAAAGAATCAGTAAGATGAATAAAGATGAGATCTATCATCTCTTCAAGTAATAGAAAGAAAATGGGAGGAAAGCTGAAATGAAAACAAAAGCTGTCAGAATGTACGGTACAATGGATCTTCGCCTGGAGGAGTTTGAACTTCCGGAAATCAAGGATGATGAAATCCTGGCCAAGATCTACAGTGATTCCTTATGCATGTCCACTTATAAACTTGCCATTCAGGGTAAGAAACATAAGAGAGCACCGCAGAACATGGATACCCATCCGATCATTACCGGTCATGAATTTGCCGGTATCATCGTCAAGGTGGGCAAGAAGTGGCAGGATCAGTTCAAGCCGGGCATGCGCTTTGCTCAGCAGCCTGCCCTGAATTACAAGGGTTCCATGGCTTCTCCCGGCTATTCCTATGAGTATTATGGCGGCGACTGCACTTACTGCATCTTCCCGCATGAGACAATGGAAGTCGGTGCTCTGATGCCGTTTACCGGTGATGCTTTCTATAAGGCATCTCTGGGTGAGCCGTTAAGCTGCTCCATCGGTGCCATGCATGCCCAGTATCATACCAGGCAGGGTGTCTACCATCATGAGATGGGCCTGAAGAGAGGCGGCAATCTCATTATCATGGGAGGCTGCGGTCCAATGGGACTGGGGGCAGTATCCTATGGTGTTGTCTGTGATTATCATCCTAAGAGAATCGTTGTGACAGATGTCAACGATGAAAAGATTGCCAGAGCAAAGGAAGTTGTTTCACCGGAATGGGCAAAGAAGTATGGGGTTGAGCTGCTGTATGTCAACACAGCCAGGATGGAAGACGCTAGAGCCGGCTTAATGGAACTGACGGACGGCCATGGTTATGATGATGTTCTGATCTATGTGCCGATTCCCGCGGTTGCAGAACTTGGCAACAGTGTACTGGCGTATGATGGCTGCATGTCCTTCTTCTCAGGCCCGAGCGACAAGAACTTCAGTGCCAGGGTCAATCTGTATGACTGCCACTACAACGCAACCCATATCATGGGTACAACCGGCGGCAACAACGATGACCTGATTGAAGCCAACAAGCTGGCTGCCGAAGGCATCATTGATCCGGCGGTCATGGTAACTCATGTCGGCGGCATCGATTCCATCGCTGAAGCAACCAAGCATCTGCCGGAACTGCCGGGCGGCAAGAAACTGGCCTATACCCAGTTCAACATGCCGATGACTGCCATCAGCGACTTCGGCAAGCTCGGTGAGAAAGATCCTTTCTTCAAGGAACTGGATGCCTGCTGCAAGGCCCATAAGGGCTTATGGAATGCGGAAGCCGAGAAGCTGATCTTCAAGCATTTCGGTGTTACCGTTGATACATTTGACTGAGCATCTTGTCATTGCGCTGGAATGCATGAGGCATTCCGGCTTTTTTCGTCTATAATAGGGCATATGAATATGAAAGAGAGAAGAAAAACGATCGTGATCGCTCTGGGTATCATTGCGATTGCTCTGATTGCCATTGTGATCTTTGTACAGCCTAAAAACAAGGCACGGAAAACAGCTTCTTCCACGATGACGCCTGATACAGGTGAGATCAGGGTAACCCTTACCGTGCAGGACAGTGCAGGTGCGTGGAAGAGTGATTCTACGGCATTGATTGTGCATCTGCAGGGTATTGATAGCGACACAGAGGATGTGAATCTGTACAGTGCTTTGAGCTATGGACATGATGCCCAGCTGCAGGTTCCCCAGGGAAAGTACCGGATGGCTTTGATCTCAGCCATTAATGCGGATCATTCCATTACTTCCCTTAACAGCAGTGAAACAGCTGCCATGAGTGTACCGGAAGCCAAGGCCTCTGCTTCCCCTGAAGCCAGTACCAGAACAGAAACAGTACCGGTCATTACCTTTGATACAAAATCACTGGAAAATGTAAATACTGCTCCAACTGCAAGTCCATCCATCGATTTCGGTCTCAATGATGCCAAAGTACTGATGATCCCGGTCAATAACACAGCCATGGAATCCGTACCGGAAGAGACGTATGCAAAGATCGCTTCCGATGTATCCGCGATCCTCTCTTCGAATCTGGCAGATCATACCCTTTCCGGCAGTACAGGGAAATCGATTCTGCAAAGTATCAACACAGCAGTGGATGCCGCCAGACAGGCTAAATCAGATGCGGCAGCACAGGCTTCTGCCTCAGCTGAAGCAGAACAGCAGACTGATGACAGTGCCGGTACACAACAGACTTACAGCAGCTATAACTACAATACCTACAGCAACACACAGAGCAATAATGCGACAGCCAATAATAATACGGCACAGCAGCCTGCCGCTCAGCAGGAATCCACTGGTACGAATCAGAAAAATGGACCGACAAATAATTCCAGCCAGAATCAGACATCAGGTGATACCGGCAATACTACAACAGATAACTCCAGCACCAATACGAATCAAAGCGATAATATCAATGCCGATACGGACAGCGGCGGTTCAACAAACGAAGGTTCATTCTGAAGAATTTCGGAAAGACTGTTTCGATTCTTAAGACAGAACGAAGCAGTCTTTTTCATATTGACAGGGAATGAGGATATGCTATTGTATAACTGTACTAGATAAGTAATACAATAGTACAGGAAAGGATGAATCATGCCATGGAAATTCAACGGAAGTGAGCCGATCTATCTGCAGATTGCAGATGAACTAATCATGCGGATGATCAGCGGACAGTATGCGCCGGGTTCCAAACTGCCTTCTGTTCGTGAACTGGCTGTTGAGGCAGGGGTGAATCCCAATACAATGCAGAAGGCATTAGGGTATCTGGAAATGAAACAGCTTGTTCACAGTGAAAGAACCAGCGGAAGGTTTGTAACGGAAGATCGGAAGATGCTTGATTCTCTAAGGCAGGAAATGTGTGCACGGTATATCAGCACATGTGTTCGTCAATTGAAGCGGATCGGCATCAGTGACGGGAAGCTGGAAGAAGCTTTGAAAAAGGAGATGGAGAAAGAAAATGGCAATTGTTGAATGCAGAAATCTGACCAGGAAATACGGTAAGTTTACCGCACTGGATCAGGTAAATCTCTCGATAGAAAAGGGAAAGATCATCGGTTTATTAGGACCGAATGGTTCCGGCAAGACAACATTGATCAAGCTGGCAAACGGCTTACTGACACCGACTTCCGGTGAAATCCTGATTGATGGACGAAAGCCGGGTGATAAGACCAAGGCATTATGTGCTTATCTGCCGGACCGGGATTGTCTGCCTTCCTATATGAAGGCAGAGAGTCTGTTGAAGCTGTATGGTGATTTCTACAGTGATTTTGACAGGGCAAGAGCGGAAAAGATGTTAAGTGAGCTTGGCATTGACATGAACAAGCGGATGAGTGAAATGTCCAAGGGCATGCGGGAAAAGATTCAGCTTTCGCTTGTCATGAGCAGAAGAGCCCTGGTGTACTGGCTGGATGAGCCGATCGGCGGGGTGGATCCGGCTGCCCGTGACTTTATTCTGCAGACAATCCTGACAAACTACAGCCGGGAAGCTTCTGTTGTCATTTCAACCCATCTGATTGCGGATGTGGAATCCATTCTGGATGATGTGGTTTTTCTGAAGCAGGGAAAGATTGTTCTGCATGAAAATGCGGATACGATCAGAGAAAAAAAGCAGATGAGTGTGGAGGATCTGTTCAAGGAGGAATTCAGATGTTCGGAAAATATTTCAAGTGGAAACTGAAGGAATACTTCAGAACCATGTGGCCGCTGCTGGCCGCATGTCTGATTGTGGAACTGGTCATGCTCATCAGTAATACGGCCGGTGTACTCGGCCGGCTCAGTACGATTTCCATTCTGATCTATGGGGCGGTAATGAATGCTCTGATGGTCATGATTGCGGTTAAAATCGTACAGAACTACTGGAAAGATACATATGGCAGAGATGCTCATTTCATGATGAGTCTGCCGGTATCATCTGATACAAGAATGCTGGCGCATGCCTGTGCTTCATTTATTCTGATCTTAGCATCCCTGGCTGTATCCGTACTGCCGTTTATCTGTCTGATGATGAGATACGGCATGTCTGAATACAATGAATTGAGAATGGCATGGAATGGGACTGAAGTGAAGTATGCTGCAGTGTTTGTGATCGTGATGATTGCAGAGATTTTCAGTACGCTTTTCCAGATCTATTTTTCTGAAGGCATTGGTGCACTTGTTCCTGGCTATGCTGTACCGATCGGCATTGGTATGTTTGTCGCTGCCGGTCTTCTGGAAGGAAAGATATTGTCATTGATCAGTTATGAGGTCTCATTCAACATCTCGGTTTCCACGGTCAGCGGCAATTATTTTATGCAGAAGAATGGCGGTATGGGATTGCTGGCGGCAATTCTGATTATTACGCTGATTGAAGCAGCAGTATTCTATCTTCTGGAAAGATTTCTGCTTGAGAAACATTACAACCTGAGAGGCTGATTACATAATGCGCAGACCGCAGGCATGGATGGCAAAAAGGATGGCAAGGGTTTCCGCTTCCGAAGGATCGCATGCATTGTCACAGCCTTGTCTGACGGCAGATCTTGCATAGTGAATAAGCTGATCGGAGAAAAGGCCCTGGCCGATTCTCTGATCTGCCTGCTGTTTCAGTGCTTTGCGAAAGGAACCGTAGACGGCGCCTTCGGAAGCGGAAAGAGCAGTATGATTCAGCTGCTTCATATGAATCGCATGCAGTTCTGCTTTATCAAACTGAGATAAATCAAAAGGGCACAGCCATTTCTTCCACATCTTATACTCATAAGAGGGAAGGATATGGCTGTTTTCTGTATCATTGTCATTCAGAAGATTGTTCCAGGTTGTCATTTCATTTAGAAAAAGATAAAGGACGTTGAACTGTTCTCTGATGCGGCGGCAGTCTTTGCCGTCCCAGTCCATCTGTATGCGCATATTATGCATGAAAGGAATGGTGATCACACCTTCCACATCGGTGGTGTGATACAGGTCAGTAATAATTGCCAGAGGATCGTATTGTGTCATTGGTATGATAAGCCTCCTGGTTTTATTGTATGATAGTCGGGTTATGAGAGTAAAAAAGAATCTTCTGACAGGAATTATCCTGTGTCTTGCTTTAACCGGATGTACGGCTGAGACAGAAGAAAAAGCAGCACCTTCTGCAGCTGCAGAAACAACACCGCAAATCATCGATGTAACACCTTCTCCTGCTGCAGCATCCACACCATCAGCAGAAATCACATCCTCCGGCTTTACCCTGGATCAGCTGCCGCCATACAGCGGCAGTCCCTATGCTGTGGTCAATAACAATCATCCTTACTTTGATGAAAGTACACTGAAAGCAGAATCCTATGAAGCCTACAGCGTACTGGATGATCTGGGCCGCTGTGGGATTGCGGAAGCCTGTATCGGACAGGATCTGATGCCGACGGAAGAAAGAGGTTCCATCGGTATGATCAAGCCTTCCGGCTGGCATACGGTACGTTATGATGATCTGATCGCAGATAAATATCTGTAT
>ONOV01000147.1 GCA_900319505.1 uncultured Erysipelotrichaceae bacterium | reverse complement strand
GATATGTTCTCGTTGGGTATATCCTGATGAGATTAAAAAGCGGGCTTTGTCAATAGCCCGGTGATGCGGTAAGAGTGAGGAAGATCTGAACAATCGCTGCTACCTCTGCATTCCTTAACTGCAAGCTTCGACCCTTTAGGGTCGGGGTTATTGACATTCCTATACGCTTATGATCACGACAGGTGTATATCCTAATCATTGTCAGATGGAGCGAGACATCTGATCAGTATAATAAAAGTTCATTATTTCTTTCCCCAAAGACATTCCGGCATCACTCCCTAAACCGGGATGCTTTCTTTTATCTCGATGATGCGGGTTGTGCCGATGGATTGGGAAAGGCGATGGGAGATGGAGATGACAGTCCTGCCTTTTGAGGATGCACGCAGGGCATTGATGACACGGGCTTCTGTTTCGGCATCAAGGCTGGCAGTTACTTCATCCAGCAGAAGAATGGAAGGGTGAGAGACAACGGTTCTGGCAATGGCCAACAGCTGCAATTGTCCTTTGGAAAACAGCTTTTCATTCATGGGTGTATCCAGGCCCTGAGGCAGAGATGCGATGACATCCTTCAGATCTGAAAGTGTGAGTGCTTCCTCTATTTCTTCTTCTGTATATGCATTATACAGGGTGATCTGGTCCCTTACGGTACCAGGTACTGCATTGAACTGCTGGGTGACAAGTCCATATATCTTTCTTCTTTCCTGGGGCGTTAAGCCGACCGGACAGTGTCCGGCAAGGGAGATGTTTCCCTGATCTGGTGCATAAAGGCCTGTCAATAGACGAAAGATGGTGGATTTACCAGCGCCGGTACGGCCGGCAAAGGTGACATTTTCACCGGATTGAATGGCAAAAGAAAGGTTTCTCAGAACTGGTTCTGACGGCTCATAGCCGAAGGTGACATGGTCAAAGTGAATGGCATCATCATGGACGGGTTCTGTCTTGGAAGGATTCCATTCAGGCTCCTGCAGGAAGGCTCTGATATGCTGGATGGCAGCACTGGCAGCCTGGATGTTCTGGATTTCCATGCCGATGTTTTCCAGCGGTGAGAAGATCTTTCCTACATAGGCAATCATGGCAACAGCAGATCCGACGGAAAGACCGAAGAAGGCACGGAACGTATGGCCTCTGGCCGCAAAGATCATCATGACGGCTGTTACAGCAGCCTGGGTGATCAGGATGACAGGGGAGTAGATACTGTCAATGATATTGCCCTGGTCTGTTGCCTGGTAGCTTTCCTGGATATATGCATCATACGTATCTTCCATGTATTTCTGGGCATGGAAGCCATGGATCATGCGTATGCAGCGAATGGTTTCCGGCACATGGCTGTTCACTCTGGCAATGGCGCGGCGGTTTTTCAGCTGGGCGTTGTTCATCTTCTTCTGGCACCATCTTGTAAACAGATACAGGAAAGGCGTTACAGCCGCCAAGAGCAGACCCAGACCGATGGAACGGGTGAAGATGACAATCAGGATGGCAATCAGCTTGAAACAGTCAGCGATCATACTGACAATGCCGTCACTGTACAGTACATCGATGGTATCACCGTCATTGGTGAAGACGGATTCAATTTCACCTGCCTTATGCGTATGAAAGTACTGAGCTGGCAGATGGGACAGTTTATTACATAAGGCAGAACGGATGCTGTGAGTCATTTTCTGGCCGAAGATGGTGATGCAGGCATTCTGCAGGGATTCCAGTACATCGGCCAGAACGATAAACAGGAAGTAGGATAAGGCATGCAGGAAGGAAACAGACTGATGATTGCTCAGGCGGTTGACTGCTTTTTCAAGAACAAGCGGGGGAATGAGTGATGTGATCACGGAACCGGCAATGATGAGAATCAGTAAGATGACAAGCTTCCTGCTGCGGCTGAGCATGGCTTTGATAAAGACATGCATTTCATCATTTTTCTTCATCATAATCACTTCCTTCTTTCTGTTCGTTATAGAGTTTTCGATAGCCCGGTTCTTTTTTCATCATGTCATCATGGCACAGGAATGTACCGGTGTGATCATGCAGGTAGAGGACATGGGAAAAAGAAGGAAAATGATAAAGACGATGGGAGATCAGAAGGATGGTGCGGTCAGGATAGGCAGATCGGATCTGTTCCAGGATTTCTGTTTCCGTTGTTTTATCCACAGCCGCAAATGGATCATCCAGGATCAGAACAGATCTTGCATGGGCAAGGGTGCGGGCCAGGGCGAGTCTTGCCTGCTGGCCGCCTGAAAGCATGGATCCGGCTTCACCGGCACTGTCGGATATAGAGCGGTTCATCTGTTTCAGATCTGTATCAAGAGATGTCATATGGATGTATTTTTCTGCATCGGAATCTTCTCCCAGGCGTATATTGTCGCCGATGGAAACGGAAAGCAGTTCCGGCTCATGTCCCATATAGGTAATAGAGGCAAGCTTTTCTTCCGGTGTCAGCTCACGCAGGTCTTTGCCATTGAGGGTGATGGTACCAGTGTAGTCTGTTTCATCGATCAGAACTTTGCCCAAGGAGCTCTTGCCGCTGGCAACTTCACCCGTAATGCCGATGATTTCACCCGGCGCAGCGGTAAAGCTGATGTCATGGAGCAGTGAGCCGATACTGACATGATCAAAGCGCAGGGTGACAGGTGTAACAGGAACATGGTCAATGACAAGATCATCTTCCACCGGCTCTTTCATAAGAGGTCTGATCCTTTTCCAGGAAACAGAAGCTTTCTGTACCGCATTGAAGAGTTTGGCCGCATGGCTTGTCTTGACGGCAAGCTTGGTAAAGCAGGCAAGGTAAGTGGTAAAGGCAGCGATGTTCCAGGCTGTCCAGCCGGTTCCATTGACGTTTCTGGCACCGAAATAGATGACAATGGCAGCGCCGATCATG
>ONOV01000188.1 GCA_900319505.1 uncultured Erysipelotrichaceae bacterium | reverse complement strand
GAAATGATTCTGAAGTTTCGTGCCACAGGCTGTTCTATTACTGAGATCGCGCAGCGTCTGGGCAGAAATAAGGCAACTGTTTCAAGGAAACTGCAGCGTAACAGTATCAATGGTGAATATATTCCCGCAGTGGCAGAGGAGTTATATCAGGAACGCCGTATGAAGTTTATGATTCAACATCGCTGCATTTGACTTGAAAATTCGGAGGGGGAAAATTTCTGGATGGAAAATATTAACCATTTTAAACAGTGCACAGCGCATGCTCCGTCTATAGTATCTGCTTAGGCGGGATTAGCCGGGGAAATTCACAAAAATCTTTTAGTCGGTGGAAGCCACAACCCTTCAGGGTCGGGCTAATTGACGATATGTCAAGACTGTTTTTTTTACAGCGTATCTCTATAATAATCATCGCCGGAGGATTTAATATTTTTCCTACATTCTTGATATAGGGAATCCTGACTGGAGATTTCCGTGTTGAAAGCCCGATACGATCGGGGATCCTGACGAATGACCATGGATGCCCACCTCTACAAAAGAGGGAACATATCACCCCTTCGGCCGCAGACAGCTCAAGCCGTTCACTGTTATGGTGAATGGCTTTTTTGGTGCTATGATGATGGTGGAAAAGGGGGTACCCCTTATGGAATCCGCAATCTCTGAAGCATTTGTAAAATATATCATGAGCCGTAAAGATCCTGCCTACACCATCGGCAAGTTCCGGGATGATGAAGGGGAACATATCGGCTATTCCACGTCCTATGCCATCGGTTCTGTCACTATGCATGAGATCGGCACAATGACGGTGACCGAGCTGAAGATCGTCCGTCTGAAAGATGATAAGACCGTATTCTATCTGCACTTTGAACTGAAAGATCTGGATCACGCAAGAGACCTGTTTGAAGAGATGATCGATACGCTCAAGGCAATGAAAAAGGAGGACAGAATCACGGTGCTTTTATGCTGCACCAGCGGCATCACCACATCATACTTCAACAGCCGTCTCAAGGAAGCACAGAGTCTTCTGGAACTCAACTACAATTTCAAAGCAGTATCCTATAACCGTCTCTATATGGATTCATATGATGCGGATGTCATCCTGCTGGCGCCGCAGATTGGCTATCTCAGAGATAAAGTAGCGGAGATTCTCGATGACAAGATTGTTAAGACCATACCGGCATCTGTATTCGGTGCCTATGATGTATCAAAACTGATCCGGCTGGTCGATGATGCCCTGGCTCATCAGAAGGAAAAAGAAGAAACGGCCAAAGTGCCTGCAGAGCGCATTGCCTTCCGCAATGAGAAACGCACGCTTGTGGTATGCATACTGATTCAGAATAAGAATGTGCGGATCGGCTTCCGTATCTATGATCAGGGAAAGATCGTTCACTCGGATCAGACGATCAAGCAGACCTATCAGCTGAGGGATCTGGAAGATGTGCTGGATGTTGTGCTGGCCAAAGACAAAGAGATCAAGGATATCATTGTCGTTACCCCGGGCATCTACCATAACGGCATCCTGACATTCCGCCAGCCGGGCATTATCAACGTCAATGTGGATGAGCTGTTTGCTGCAAGATACGACCGCCGCATCACCTTTATGAATGATGCCAATGCCATGGCTTTAGGCTACTATGGCAGCCAGAACAGGTATGATACTCTGTCATTCTATTTCCATCCGATTTCCGCCCGTACACCCGGCATCGGTACGATTGTCAAAGGCAGACTGCTTAAGGGAAACAGCGGTGTTGCCGGGGAAATGCAGTTTGTCAAAAGCACTCTTGGTATTTCTGATCATATTGATTCGCTGGCCCTGACCCCGGAAGGTACGATGACCATCATCAGCTATTATCTGACTGATCTGATTGCCTATATCGATCCGCAGGCTATTATCATCAGCTGCGATTTTCTGGCATCGGCTGATGATCTGAAAGAAACCCTCAAGGCATCGATCAGGCCGGATGCCGTACCGGCACTGATCCAGGTGGATGACTGTGTGGAGTATATGTATACAGGCGCCATGATGGAAACGGCAGTTGCCAATACGAGCCGTGAATGATACAT
>ONOV01000185.1 GCA_900319505.1 uncultured Erysipelotrichaceae bacterium | reverse complement strand
CCATCCGCCTGTTCATCATTCAGGATGATCCCCGGCATCCGCCGGTTATGATATTCCTCTTCCTGACACGTCTCTTCATCAAAGCTGCGCAGCACTACTTCTGCTGTTTTCCCTCTGCCTGCCGTTTCCGCACCAATGGCATCGGCAGGCTGGGGATTGAGATGGCAGTACCATCCGCCGGCCGCATTAACATATCTGCCCTGCTTCTCACACAGCTTTTCATACACCAGAAGATAGCTGATCAGCTGGGTCTGCAGCCCTTTGGCAAATTCACCAGGCGAATACTTGTCCGCACCGCTCTTATAATCAATGATACGGAATTCATGTCCGCCGAACTCATCCACCCGATCAATCCTGCCTCTGAGCTTCACCTTTTCATCCTGTGTCACCGCAATCCCATCAAAGGCCAGCTCCGCTTCCTTCGGCACATAAGAAGTATTGCCTTCCATATCACGCAGCCAGGCAAACAGCTTCAGCGCATTCTGTACCATCTTCTCTTCGGTCAGATTCACTTCCGTGACCTGTCCCGGCAGCAGCTGCCGCAGCACATCAAACTGAGGTTCAAGAAAACCGCGGATCCATGTTTCATCCTTTTCACAGTACTGTTTGGGATCATCACTTTCCTTCAGTGCTGCTTCCATCATCTGATGCCACAGTGTTCCCATGGCAGCCGCATCCAGTCCCAATGGAGTCCTCTGATCGATCTTCATGCCATGCTTATAGAACCACTGCATCGGACATCTGAAGAAATCTTCCGAGGCAGTCACGGAAGTAGTGATTGTGCCTTCCTGCATGAATTCATTCTGCACATCGTCCCGATCAATAATGCCGGGATCCATTGCCATGGGCCTCAGCTGTTTCAGCTCCCACTTCTTTTGATCCGCAATGGATGTCAGACCGACATACCAGTTTCTTTCCCTGCCGTCGGTATCTGTACTGGCCATGGAATAAACAGTTTCATTACCGCTGTACTTCACCCATTCCAGTTCATGACTATAAAGATCCAGCCTTTCTTCCATGTCCGGATATTTATCAACCTTCTTGACATAAGCCTCATCAAATAAGCCATTGCGGATACTGAATCCCGGATAATAATCCTCACAGCATCCGGCCACATACGCTATATCTGCCCTTGAAACAGGATGTCTGAGATCCGTTACAATCACCGAATCACAGGAAAGATCCATCCCTGCGCCGCACTTATCACGGATAATTTCAATGAGATAGGCAAGATCATCCTCTGTTTCCATATAGCTCAGGCAATTGCTTAAAATACGGCGCAGCTGCGCACCTTCCTGCATGGCTCCTTCTTCACGGGCTTCCAGTACGGCGGCATGCCGCACAATTTCATACGCAGTCACAGCCTGATCCTGCGCGCTTTCAGCCTGTTTCAGCGCTTTTCTCTTATCCTCAATCAGATCCAGATACTTCTGTGTCTCTTCCATGCCTCTTCTGATCTCTTCACTGTAAGCGCTGAAACACGTCTCTTTCATCCGTTCGGGAAGACTGGTATCCAGGACATAGGAAGAAAGCGAAGTATGCATGAACGCAAGTGCCCTGCCTGAAGGCATGACATCAAACGCATTGACACTGACTGCATTTAAAAACCTTTCCATGTCATCCATATGCATGGCAAGATCCGCCAGGGCACACCATCTTTGAAACAGCGGCAGCTGACTCACCTGATGTACGGCACTGTAATGCATGCCGTACTGATGCATCACCTGATCCAGCACCGGCATCTGGCTGCCTGCATTAGTCAGGATGATATTGCTGCGGAAAGATGGATTCTGATTCATTCTGGCAATGATATCCTGCACAATCGCTTCCAGCTCCTGATGATCCGAATCCGCATATCTTCTGACCATGACCGGTTCAGTTCTGTCTTCTTTTTCTTTTACAACATTTTCAGCAATGATCTGATTCACCTTTGCACTGAATACATCTGAAGCAAAGGAAGGAATCCAGCTGACTTCATTCTTTTCCTTTAATGTCTGCAGTCTTTCCTTCAGTCCCTGTGCCATCCTGAGACTTCTTTTTTCCGGCAGTTCTTCTTCCAGTGCCAGCGCCACAATCTGCCGCAGTTCTTTTTCACTGTTATTATCTTCCGGCAGATCCTCTGACCCGATGCCGTACAGTACACATTCCCCGGCAAACATCAGGATTTCATTGATGAAAGAAGGAAAGCGGAACATCCCGCCATAGATTTCAAACTCACTCTGTCTTTTCATCAGTTTCTGATGAAAAGACAGATTCACAGCCTCCCTTGGCACCTCATCCGGTTCTTTAAAAGAAGACAGCGTCAGCATACTGATCCCGCTCAGCTTTCCTCCCTGTTCCAGTGCCCTTCGCATCTGTTCCAGACTTCCTCTGTAATGATCCGCAATCAGAATCTTGCCCATAAAACACCTCACTGCCTCTATTCTACCATTGCTACAATGTTCCCACATTTGTTCAGTCAGTGTTCACAATGTACACATGAACTTTTCACCCCTGATGACTATTCTTATAAGCGTCAGATGAAGCGAGCATCTGACAGAGAAAAACATAATCTCCCTTTATTCTTTCCCCGAAGCATTCTGCACCTCTCCCATGGCAGGATGCTTTTTCTGTTTTTACCCTAACATGGTTCGCATGCGATTGGTGTACCT
>ONOV01000202.1 GCA_900319505.1 uncultured Erysipelotrichaceae bacterium | reverse complement strand
GAAGAAGAGGAAAGGGAAAGAGCCAGAGCGAAACGCCCGGTTTCTTCTTCCCGCCGCAGAAAGAAAAAGAAGAAGAGCACGGGATGGATTTTTGCGGTATGTGCGGCGGCTGCGGTGATTGCTATTGCTGCATTTATTCTGTTAAAGCATGGCAGTTCTTCGTCCAATTCCATCGGTAAGGATAACCGGCTGATCCTGACGGATACGTATTCCCTGTATCTTGAAGATGATGGATCGCTGAAAGGACTTGGATCAGGTTACAGTGAAGCGGAAAGTGCTTTGAAGGACTGTGTGCAGATCAGTGCATATTCTTCTGATCTGGCGGCAGGTCTCAGGAAGAATGGAACGGTTGTGACAACCGGTTCGGCTGATACATCAAGCTGGTCGGATATCAGATCCATTGCGGCTGGAGCGGATCATGTGGTCGGTCTGAAGGATGATGGTACGGTTGTCTGTGCCGGCAATACCAGCGCATGTGAAGTGTCTGACTGGAGTGATGTCAAGGCAGTCTATGCAGGCAATGGCGTAACAGTTGCTTTGAAGAGCGACGGTTCCTTCCTGTCCAGCGGCGGGGTCGGCATTCCGGATGTAACGGGGGTCAAGGCTGCTGCCCTGAGTGATGACATGCTGTACTATATCGCTTCCAATGGAGCGGTGAAGACGGTCACCCTGACAAGCGGCGCTTCGGCTTTGAGTACTTCTTCATTGAGCGGAGTGAAGAGCCTTGCGGCAAGTACACAGATTCTGGCCGGCCTCAATGCCAATGGCACGGTGAAGTGTACGGCGGATGATGATATCAAAGATGCTGTGGCAGGATGGAAGAATGTTTCTGCCATTGCGGTTAATGGCAATACGATTATCGGTGTGACCAAGAACGGCAAGATGTACGGGGCCGGCACCAATACCTATGGACAGTATGAAAATACAGCGGATACATCAGCTGAAAAGACCGCGGCGCCAAGTGCATCCGCAACGGCCAGTGCGGCGGCAGAACAGCTTGATATGGTATCCAATGTGACTTTCAATACTACAACCCGGACTCTGCAGATCAGCTGGGATCCGGTTGCCAATGCCAATTACTATACCGTGTCCTTTTCCCCGGATATCGGCAGGAGGCTTGCCAAGGCTACCAGTGCCAGTGTTTCCGTGCCTGCTTCCTCTTTGACAAGCGGCACGACCTATACGATCTCCATTACTGCTCATGCCAATAACAGCAGTAAATATGCAGATTCCAGTGCATATCATGTGACATATACATATGAAGACAAGACCATTCAGCTGGATACACCTGGCAACATCAAGGGTTCTGTTGATTCCGGCGGTGCCTGGACGATCAGCTGGGATCCGGTAAACAATGCGGACAGCTATACCATCACCATTGACGGTACGGAAATGGCCACCATCAACCAGACATACTATACGATTTCAAGAGACAGTCTGACCAATCTTTCCGGCAGTGTGACGGTAGGCGTGACAGCCCACAGCAGTGATGAAAGCTATACGGACAGTGAAGCCGGCATACAGGCATTGACCTATACGTATAAAGACAGTACCTGGACGGATGGCGGTGCAGATAATGGTACGGAGGATACGACAGAGTAATTATGAATAAGATCTGGTACTATATGAAAGCTGACCGTACCAAGTACGGTCCCTATACGGATCATGAGCTTGCCAATCTGATTTCCAAGGGAATCGTAACGGAAGATGATTATATCTGGATGCCTGATCTTGCCAGCTGGATCCGTCTGGGTGATTCAATCTATTCGTACTATATCAGGGAAAGCAGCGAATTCGATAACGATTTCAATATCTGAAACAGGCGGGCTTTCAATAAGCCCGCTTTTTATATCAAAGGAGAAGAAAGATGATCAGATTATATAACTCACGCACACTGCAGGTGGAAGATTTTCATCCGATCCATGAAGGCCATGTGGATATGTATGTCTGCGGCCCTACGGTATACAATTATGCTCATATCGGCAATGCCAGACCGATGATCGTATTTGATGTGCTGAAGCGTCTATTGGAAGCAGAAGGATATACGGTAACATATGTTTCCAATTTTACGGATGTGGATGACAAGATCATCAATAAGGCGGCTGAGGAAGGCACAAGCGAAGCTGAAGTAGCCCAGCGCTACATTGATGCCTACCAGCAGGTGCGCAGAAGCCTGAATACAGAACTGCCGGATATTACACCGCGGGTGACTGAGAATATGGACGGGATCATCGCATTCATTGATGCCCTGGTGAAAAACGGCAATGCCTATGTGACAAAGGGCGGCGATGTATATTTCAGTGTGGAAAGCGTACCGACCTATGGTGAAATCAGCCACCAGAAGCTGGATCAATTGGAAGCCGGTGCTTCAGAAAGAGTGGATGAGACCGGAGCAGAGAAGAAGAATCCGTATGACTTTGCCTTATGGAAGATGACGGACAAGGGCATCAAGTGGGACAGTCCCTGGGGCAAGGGAAGACCGGGCTGGCATACGGAATGTGTGGTCATGATCAATAACAATCTCGGTGAAAAGATTGATATTCACGGGGGCGGCATGGATCTGAAGTTCCCGCACCATGAAAATGAATGCGCCCAGCAGGAAGCGCTGCATTATAACTGCCTGGCCAATTACTGGGTTCATAATGCCATGGTTAATATCAACGGTGAGAAGATGTCCAAGTCGCTGGGCAATACGCTGTGGGCGCAGGATGTTGTCAATGAGCTCGGCACCAATCTGACCAGATGGCTTGTCAGCTCAGTACATTACCGTAAGGAATTGAATTTCTCGGATGAGACCATTGCCACAGCCCGTAAGGAAATGGACAAGGTCATGAAGCCTCTGCATCAGGCTTCTGTCAAGCGTCAGCTGGCCGGGGTGAAGCAGAGCGAAGGCTATGATGAAGCGGCTTACCGAGCTTTCCTTGACTGCATGGATGATGATATGAATACGCCCAATGCCTATGCGGTGATCTTTGACACGGTGAAAAAGATCAACCAGGGCCTGCGTACAAGAGACATAGACTTTGAAACGGTGGATAAACTGCGGAAAAGTGTGGAGAAAATGTTGATAATTCTTGGCATCACGGTGGAAAACCCGGTGGTGACTGAGGAAGATCGGAAACTGTTTGCCGCATGGAATGAAGCCAAGGCGGCCAGGGACTTTGCGGCAGCGGATGAAGCCCGCAGACAGCTCATGGACAGAGGACTGCTATGAAGAATCCGGATCTGTACTCAGGCCGTGCCCTGGCGTTTCTCGGGGATGCGGTATGGAGTCTGATTGTCCGTGATTATCTTCTTGAAAAGGGCGAAAGCAAGGGAAATACGCTGCAGAAAATGAGTGTACGCTATGTCAGTGCGAAAGCCCAGGCATCCTTTTATGCAGACCTGCATAAAGAAGGTTTTTTCACGGAAGAGGAAGAGACATACTACCATCGGGGACGCAATGGCTATACCGGTACGGTACCCAAGAATACGGCGGCCGGAACCTATCGTATGTCGACCGGATTTGAGGCGGTATTAGGTGCTTTATACCTGAAAAATGAGCGGGAAAGAATCAGTGAGATCTGGAATAAAATAAGAAGCCGATCGGAGGAATAACCATGGCACAATATGTATACGGGAAGAATGTTGTAAAACAGATCCTGATGGATGGCACCCGGGCAAAGGAAGTCCTGCTTGCAGGTGATGACCGGGAGATTATGTCACTGGCTGAAAAAAGACACGTACCGGTACGGCATACAGATCGCCGTACACTGACCAGGCTGGTTCATTCTGAACATCATAATGGCTGTGCGGCAGCGATTGAACCTTACCGCACTTACAGTCTGGATGAACTGCTGGCTGCCCGCCGGAGTGAAAAGGGGAAGGGACTCATCGTTCTGCTGGATGGACTGGAGGACCCGCATAACCTCGGTGCGGTGCTGCGTACGTGTGATGCGGTTGGTGCAGATGGAGTGATTTTCAGAAAAAACAATGCCGTCGGGCTGACCCCGGCGGCGGCAAAGACTTCCGCCGGTGCCATTGATACTGTTCCCTGTGCTGAGGTGACCAATCTTGCCAGAACCTGTGAAAAGCTGAAAGAGGCAGGCTGGTGGATTGTCGGTTCAGACATGAATGGACAGGATTACCGCAGTGTAAAGTATGATTTTGATACAGTGCTTGTGGTAGGAAATGAAGGAAAGGGTATATCAAGGCTGATTGAGAAAGAGTGTGATTATATGGTTTCTCTGCCGATGACCGGCAGGATTGAATCATTGAATGCCTCGGTGAGTGCAGCCGTACTGATGTATCAGATTTACAGCAGCCGCTTCCCTCTTTGAAAAAGAGGTGAGAAAATGGAAAATCCTTATGAACTTCTGTACATGGCCAGAATGAAAGACCCGTTTGCCATGGCAAAGCTGCTGGAGGAGTTTGAGGCTGTCATTCAGATGACAGCAGCTCAGCTTTCAGCTGTGAACTATGACGTTGATATCAGCAGAGAAGAGCTGGAGCAGGAGGGAAGGATTTCCTTTTTCACGGCGGTGGATGAATTCCGTCATGACAAAGAGGCGGCTTTTTCCACTTACTGTACGATTGTCATCCGCAGAGGCATGCTTTCCGCGATCCGGCATTATGGACGCAAGGAATGCCTGCGCCGCAGTCATCTGATTCATCTGGATGCCGGTAAGGATGGAGAAGGCGGCAGTGTTGATTCTCTGGCAGACCGCTCGGGAATGCTGAATCCGGAATACCGGGCGGAATATGAGCGGGCTAAGGAAAAGCTGGCCGATATTGTTGCCCATATGAGCGAAGGTGAAAAAAGAGTGCTGCAGGTATGGCAGGAGGGCGGCTGCTCGTATGAAGAAGCAGCCCGCAGGCTTGGCATTACGCCGAAGAGCTATGACGGCCTGCTGCAGCGATT
>ONOV01000180.1 GCA_900319505.1 uncultured Erysipelotrichaceae bacterium | reverse complement strand
GTGAGATTTGCTACAATGTGCTTGTTGTAAGAGGTTACAAAATAAAATGGATATTGAAAAGAGATACCAGCAGTGGTGCGAAAAACTGCCGGCGGATGATCCGCTGTTAAAAGAACTCAGGGCAATTGAGAATGATCCTGCTGAAAAGGAAGACCGTTTCTATCAGGATCTTCATTTCGGTACGGCCGGCTTAAGAGGCAAAGTAGGAGCCGGTACAAACCGGATGAACCGCCTGACGGTAGGCAAGGCTTCCCAGGGCATTGCGGACTTTATTGTGTCAAAAGGCACAGAAGTCATGAAAAAGGGGGTCATCATTGCCCATGACCCGCGTCACTTCTCAAAGGAATTTTCGGAACTGGCGGCCGGCATTTATGCGGCCAACGGCATTCATGTCTATACGTTTGATGATCTGAGACCGACACCGGAACTGGCTTTTCTGATCAGAAAGCTCGGATGTGTATCCGGCATCAATATTACGGCCAGCCATAATCCGAAGGAATACAACGGCTATAAGGCATATTGGGAAGATGGATGCCAGGTATCCAGTGAGATCGCTGACGGCATGACGGCATGCATCGATGCGGTTGATCTGTTTGATGGCGCTAAGACGATGCCGTATGAAGAAGGCATTGCTTCAGGCATGATCACAGTTCTGGATCATTCCTATGACCGCATGTACCTGGATGAAATTGAAGGTCTTGCGATTCACCATGGGGATGAACTGGATCTTTCCATTCCGCTTGTCTATACCCCGCTCAATGGAGCCGGATCAAGACCCTTCCGTCAGATGCTGAAGGACAGAGGTTTCACCAACTGGCAGATTGTAAAGGAACAGGAAAATCCTGATCCGGATTTCACTACCGTAGGCTATCCGAACCCGGAAGACCCCAAGGCCTTCCGTCTGAGTGAAGAACTCGGCCGTCAGACAAATGCTGAACTGTTAATGGCTACCGATCCTGACTCTGACCGTTTTGCCATTGAACTGCGTGACAATGAGGGCAACTATGTTCCGCTTAACGGCAATCAGACCGGTTATCTGTTAGTCAACTATATTCTGGAAGGCCATAAGACAGCCGGTACACTGCCATCTAACGGCGCCATGGTCAAATCCATTGTGACTTCCACCCTGTCTACGGAAATGGCTGAAGCATATGGCGTGAAGATGTTTGAATCTCTGACTGGTTTCAAGAATATCTGCGGACGTATTCCTTTCCTGGAAGAACATAACTATAAATATCTCTTCGGCTATGAAGAGTCAGTCGGCTATGCGGCCAGCCCCAACATCCGTGATAAGGACGGCATCAGTGCCGGCATGCTGGTAGCGGAAGCGGCTGCCTATTACAGAAAGCAGGGCAAGACACTGTTCAATGTTCTGGATGAAATCTATGAGAAGTATGGCTGGTGCAGAGAACTGGAACCTAATATTATTCTGGAAGGCATCCCGGGTGCCCAGCGGATCAGCCGTATGATGAGCTGGGTCAGAGCGAATCTGCCGGATGAAGTTGCCGGTATTAAAGTAGTTAAGACCATTGACTATAAGGATGGCTATGAGGATATTCCTGCCAGCAATGTGCTGCGCTTCTTCCTGGAGGACGGCAGCTGGTTTGCCATCCGTCCTTCCGGAACGGAACCGAAGATCAAGTTCTACTTCTATGCCCGCGGCAAGAGCAGAGATGAGGCGGATCAGAAGGGTGAAGCCATCAGGAATGAGATCCTGACAAAGATCAGATCAGTTGAATAAGAGAAGGCTCCAGAAATGGAGTTTTTTCTTACGATTTCGACAGAAAAAGGACATGTGGCTCTGCAGCAGTCCTTTGTAAGCGCTATGATACTGATCGGCAGATGGAGGATAATATAATGAATTATGAATATGTAAAAGATGCGGCGGAATATATCCGCGCACAGATGAAGGAAACAGCTGAAATCGGCATTGTCCTTGGCAGCGGTCTTGGGGGACTTGTTGATGTGATGGAGGACAGACAGGTCATTCCCTATGCTGATATTCCCCACTTCCCGCTCGCTCATCTGGCAGGACATGCCGGCAACCTTGTTATCGGAAGGATCGGCAGTACCCGTGTGATGGCCATGCAGGGCAGATTTCACTACTACCAGGGTTTTATCATGGAACAGGTTGTTTTCCCGATCTATGTCATGAAGATGACAGGTGTGAAGAAACTGATTGTGACCAATGCATGCGGCGGGATCAATCCGACCTTCCGGCCGGGTGATCTGATGCTGATCACAGATTATATCAATATGCTTTCCTTTAATCCGCTGATCGGAACCAATGATGAACGTTTCGGCGTACAGTTTCCTGATATGAGTGAACCGTATGATAAGGCATGGATGGAAGAAGCGGAAAAGACAGGTGACGCCCTGCAGATCCATCTGCAGAAGGGTGTGTATTACTACTTCCCGGGACCATGCTATGAAACGGCTGCTGAGATCAGAGCGATCAGGGCCATGGGCGGGGATGCGACCGGCATGTCTACGGTACCGGAAACCATTGCGGCAAACTATCTGGGCATGAAGGTGCTGGGCATTGCCTGCATCACCAATATGGCAACCGGCATTTCCGCCACAAAGCATACGCATGAAGAAGTTCTGGCGATTGCGGATCAAGCAGGCGAAAAGCTGTGTCTATTGGTGAAGACACTGCTTGAAAAGGAAAACTGAGCATCAGATCTGTTATGCCATGGCAGAAAGTGTATTAAAATAAGTAAACAACGAAGTCAGAGGATGGTAGAACCATGGATGGCGTTAATTTTCTAACAGCAGAAAACAGAAAAAAAATGGAAGATCTTTTCCGTGACTGTCCGCAGGATGTCAAAGATGCGGTGGTGCTGGAAAAGATACCGAAGAAGACATATTTCATCAAAGCAGGCGGAGCAGCCAGCTTCATCTATATTCTTCTTTCCGGCAGAGTGGAAGGAATTGATTTTGTCGGATATGGCAGGGTGTTTTCCTTCCGTGAGTTTGATGAAGGAACGGTGCTCGGAGATTATGAATGTCTGGCCGGCATCAACAATTACACGGTGTCACTGCAGGCTATTGAAGACTGCTGGTTCTGGGTGATGCCGGCAGATGCCTATCTGTCATGGCTGAACCGGGATCCGCATGCACTGATGATCCGCACCCATGATCTGATGCGTACGCTTGTCGTACAGACAAAGAAGAACAGGGCAAAGATGCTGGTCGACTGCCGCAGCCGGCTGATGCTGTATCTGACCGAACGCTATGAGCGCTATGGCTGTACGGATGAAATGATCGTGCATAAAAGCCGTCAGGAACTGGCAGAAAACATCGGTTTCTGCATCAAGACCATCAACCGCAATGTGGCCCGTCTCAAGGAAGAGGGCTATATCACCATACGCAAAGGCAAGATTGCCTGCACAAGGGAACAGGTTGCGGCCATGCGCAACGATCTGAATGAGCTCTGGCAGACTTCATGAGGAGAACCTTCCGGTTCTCTTTTATTTCATGCAAAGAAAAAATATGCAGTTTCCTGCATATCAGCTGTATTGATGGGGATTGTTTTTCGGATCCATACGGATCATGTTTTCCAGCAGCTGCTCAGAAAGAAAGAGGTCATCCTGACCGGGATTGAGGACGATGGCATCTGCATGGCTGCGCGTCAGAAGGGAATGCAGATCCAGCACATCACAATAGAACAGTATTGAATTCTCTCTGACATCAAACGGTGCCTCATCCATTGCCTGACTGTCCGTAAACACAGGCAGATATTTTTCGTCCTCTCCCTCCAGCAGATCGATCATTTCAATCTCTTCCGGAGATACTTCCATTTCATTCCTTATCGAGGCGGGCAGATGAACCGCTGCCACATAGCCCTGGTAGGCAGAAAGCAGGAAGCCGAGCTCATGCAGGGTCTTTTCCTCTCCTTCCTCGCTTAAAGGCAGTCTTCTCTGGTTCAGCAGGTTAAGGAGCGCTTCCGGCGCTTTGATTTTCGTCTCTTTACATCTTCTCATGCGGGTATTATACCATTTGCCATAAGTGTATGACATTGTTTGCATTCACATCGCCGTTTTTCTACAATGAGACTTACATAAGGTGAAACATGCAGGATATAAACGAAGCAATTGAAAAAAGAGGCCTGAATGAAGCAGAAGTGGAAAGCAGACGCAGACACGGCCTTGTCAATACCCCCGCCAGAAGTGGTACGAAAACAGAAAAGCAGATTATCAGAGATAACCTGCTGACGTACTTCAACATCATATTTGTCATTCTTGCCATCCTGCTCATCATTGCCGGAAAATTCCTGCAGATGAGCTTCATGCTGGTGGTCATTGCCAATGCTCTGATCGGCATCATCCAGCAGATCCGCTCCAAGCGGGCGGTTGATCAGCTGACGATCCTGGCGGAGAAGAAAGTCACCGTGATCCGGGCTGAAGGGGAGAAGGAGATTCCTTCTTCTGAACTGGTCAGGGATGATGTGGTGAAGATTCACGGGGGCATGCAGATTCCGGCTGATGCGGTTGTGCTGGAAGGAAAGATCAAGGTCAATGAATCGCTGCTGACCGGTGAAGAGGATGATATTGAAAGAGGGGTTGGCGGTGAATTGCATTCCGGATCGGTATGTACCTCTGGTGATGCCATCGCAAGGCTGACGGCCGTCGGGGATGAATCCTATGCTTCACGCTTAGCTGAAGAAGCGACTACCAATGTCAAAACAGCCAAGAGCGACATGATGGCATCTCTTGATAAACTGATCCGGGTGATCGGCATTCTGCTGATTCCGGTTGGCATCCTGCTGTATTACAACGAGTATTTTGTCCTTGGCAATTCGTATTCTGATTCCATTGAGTCCATGGTGGCAGCCCTTGTCGGCATGATACCGGAAGGTCTGTATTTATTGACCAGTGTGGCTCTGGCGGCTTCGGTTCTCAGGCTGACGCAGAAAAAAGTGCTGGTCAGAGATCTCAACTGTGTAGAGACACTGGCCCGGATTGATACATTATGCGTGGATAAGACCGGTACGATTACAGAACCGGGCATGCATGTGGAAAAGCTGGAAATGCTGAAGGAAAATATGCCGGAAGAAGAGATGAAACAGCTGCTCGGTTCTTTTGCCGGGGCGTTTCAGACGCCTAATGATACCCTGAAAGCACTGCAGGAGTTCAGCCGGCCAAGACCATATGATGTGACAGGTGAGACAATTCCGTTCAATTCAACGGTGAAGTATTCTGCCTGTCAGCTTAATGGCAGGTGGTATGTGCTGGGGGCACCGCAGTTTATTGCCGGTATGCATTACCGTGAGGTGGCCCCGAAGGTACAGCAGTATGCCAGAGAAGGATTCCGGGTGCTGTTAGCCGGAACAGGCAGACAGGTCAAAGAAGGGGAGAGAGTAGAGGATCTTGAACCGCTGTGTCTGATTGTGATCCGCAATAATGTAAGAAAGAGTGCACCGGAGACATTTGCCTATTTTAAAAAACAGGGAGTTAATGTAAAAGTCATCTCTGGTGATGATCCAGAGACTGTCAGCCGGATTGCAGCATCAGTCAATATTGAGGGGGCAGAGAACTATGTAGACAGTTCCACCCTGAAGAATGATGATGCCATTGCAGAAGCAGTAGAGAAATATACGGTATTCGGCCGGACAACCCCGGAACAGAAAAAGAAGATGGTGCTTGCCTTACAGGCAAAGAAGCATCATGTGGCAATGACGGGGGATGGCGTGAATGATGTGCTGGCATTGAAGGAAGCCGACTGCGGTATTGCCATGGCCAGCGGTTCGGATGCGGCCAGTCAGATTGCCCAGCTTGTTCTGCTGGATTCAGACTTTGCGGCAGTGCCTGACATTGTGCTGGAAGGCAGAAGAGTCATCAACAACATTGAACGCAGTGCCATGCTGTTTCTGTCCAAGAATATTTTCTCCATCGGCCTGAGTGTGCTCTGTGTGCTTTTATCACTGAGCTATCCGCTGCAGCCGCTGCAGCTGTCATTCATTTCCTCTTTGACGATCGGCATTCCCGGCTTCTTTCTGGCCATGCAGCCAAATGACGGCCGTATTACCGGACGCTTTTTGCCCAATGTGCTCTATCGGGCTTTTCCGGGCGGCATTACGGAACTGCTTGTTGTCGGAGGCCTCATCTTCTATGCCAATGTATTCGGGCTGAAGAACGGACAGATCAATACGATGGCGGTCTACGCTGCTTTTGCGGTAGGCCTTCTTGTTCTGTCACAGGCCTG
>ONOV01000179.1 GCA_900319505.1 uncultured Erysipelotrichaceae bacterium | reverse complement strand
TCAAAATTATATGACAACGCTTTCGATAAAACAACGCAACTTTGCCTGCTTGTTAGAAGAATAACAAGCAGGCGGCTTTGAAAATGTGTATCTGATCATTTTATCTGATCCTATGGAAAACAGGATCTTTTCTTTCAGATCCTGTTCTGTCTGATTATTTCCGAAATGTTCTTTGACAAATGCATCATCAGCTTCATTCAGCTGATCCACCGCATCGTCACATGCCTTCAGGATCTGATCAGCCTCTTCACTTTCATAGGCCTTTCTTCTGCGATCTTTACCAATGCATTTGATTTTTCCATCCAGGTAGAAATAGACCGCTTTACTGTTATCCTTACGATCCATGAAATAATATGCCAGATGTTCTTCATCAATATCCTTTGTATCAATGGAAGTCATCCCGGCATCCTTCAGATCATCTCTGACCGTATCCAGCGGTTTATCATCAATCTTATTTCTCTTTTTACAGTAATCCTTTGAATCTTCTGTCTGATAAGCATCACAGCTCTCATTGAACACAGCTGAACTGTTTTTACTCTCCTTCCACCGTCCAGTACATGGCAAGATTAACCGGATCTTCATCTGTGAGAAGTTTCATTTCATCCACCAATGATGAAGAGGTGCCTGAGCCGCCCAGCTAAGCGCCAGTCCGTCTGCAATGATAAGTTTCTTTTCATGCTTTACATTATCCTTTCTTTCTCAATTATTGTCCTATACAAATATTTTGCTTTATGTAATTATATATATTTACCTGCAATCATCAGAACAGGATATCTTTCTGTTCTTTTTGTTTCTAAAGGATTACAATAACAGGCATGAAGAAACTGATGATGACATTGCTGATTGCCTCTCTTCTTGCCGGATGCGGATCAAATAAAACAAGTAATAAAGCACCTGCTGCACCCACTGCTTTTGCTAATGGCAATAATGCCGGTGCCATTAATCTTGAAACACAGCCGGCTGAGATGAGCAATTATGTATTTCTGAAGGATGATAATCCTGCTTTTACAGAAATCACGCTGGAAGAATCTTTCCGTCTGATTGAAGAAAAAGGGACAGGCTGCGTGTACTACAGCTATGAAACATGCCCCTTCTGCAACCGGGCAATTCCAACGATGGATGAAGCGGCCAAGGCCATGGGTATAACCATTTTCTATGTGAATCTGTATTCCGATACCTTCATGTCCAAGCCCAAGGATGAACAGAATGAACTGGTACAGAAACTGTATTCACTGTATGAGCCGGCGCTGGATCACGAAAAAAACGAAGATACCGGCAAGGAAGAAGTCAAGATGCGGGTGCCGTTATTAGTCGGGGTCAGAGATGGTGAAATTGTCGGCCATCACAGGGGCATCACCGATGACTTTGAACTGGATCAGGATAAGCTGGATGAGCTTCAGGTGACAGACAGGCAGAAGAAAGAACTGCTGTCTGACTATGAGAAGGTCATTGAAGATACCTATAACGGATAATAATCCGGTGGAACACAGTTCCGCCGGATTTTTCATACCGGAAACAAAAAGCCGGCATTTCTGCCGGCTGTATTCCTGCGTATTAATGGAAATAGCGGTTCAGGAAGTCTTCCAGCTTGCCGAAATAATCATTGGCAGCATCTTCCTTGGTCAGCAGTTCTCTGTCACTGCCGCAGGCATAGTAGTTATCAAACAGCATGCTTTCCGGGACGAACTCACTGTCTACACCCTGTACAAACATGACCGGAACACTGGCCTGCTTGAGCTGACGAGCTGTAGAAACATCATTGAATGAGAAGTGGAGAATCTGCTTGCATAACAGATCAACACCCGGCAGAAGAATCTTTCCATCAGCCTTCATAGCCAGCGTGATACCGCCTCTCAGCAGTTCTTTGATTTCACTGTAGCCGCCTTCTTCAACCGCACAGACAACATTATCCGGAATATAATCGCCTACTGCATTCATTACTGCGGCAGCAGCGACACTGACACCAAACAGAGCAATCTCCGCCTTTTCATCCATATTGACAAGATAGTTGACCCAGCTGATCAGATCATAGTGCTCAGCCCAGCCAAGCGTGGTATATCTGCCTTCGCTCTTGCCGGTGCCTCTTGCATCAAGGGCAAGAACATTCCATCCGGCATGATCAAATTCATACAGATAATCCAGAATCGTATGGTTATAGGAACCGGGTCCCACCATCATGACAATCCACTTGTGATCCTCCGGATGATTGCAGAGATTCAGGGCATGCAGGTTCAGACCGTCAAAGGAATTCATGTATTCATCTTTGACTTCACTGTGCTGATACCATTCACTTTTCTCATTATCGGTAAAAGTCAGATAGGCTGTTCCGCCCTTGCCGGAAAAGAGATTGGAATTCTTCAGATCAAATGCCTGACGGAAGACATAGGCACTGGCTCCGCCATAGGCTGCGGCAGCACATCCTGCCGCTGTTCCGATTACCTTCAGCAAGGTATGATTATTCTTCTTTTCTTCACTCATAACGAAATTCCTTTCTTAGAGACATTCTTTATCTGTTTTTGATTATATCATGTCTTTTCCTGAATTTATGCATGCTCCGTTTACGTTTTAAGTGATTTGTATGATCCATTGCATGCGCCAGCAGATTAACAGCAGAAAATTCAGATCTCACCTGCCATGCATATGACATGTCAATTACCCCTACCCTGAAGGGTCGGAGTAATTGACAGAAAGCAGTAAAAAACATATCCCCAGATTGATGAGGATATGCTTGAGGATTATTTCTTCAGTTCTGCGATACGGTCCAGGATGACCTGATACTGTTTCTGATAGGCAGCCTGCTTTTCCTTTTCACTTGCGATCTTGGCTTCCGGTGCTTTCTTCAGGAAACCAGGGTTGTTGAGAATATGTTCGGAACGGGCAAGTTCACCTTCCAGACGCTTCTTCTCTGCTTCGAGCTTCTTCATCTCTTCTTCCGGATCGGAAAGTTCAGAGGAAGGAATGTAGAGGGAGCCGCCATGGATGGTTTCAACGGAAAGATCGCCTTCCAGTTCTTCTTTCCATTCTGTCTTGGCCATCTTCACCAGCATGGCTTTCAGACTTTCAGCAGGCTTGACGACATTGCCGTCAAGATCCTTTACCATGCATGTCAGAGGTGCATTAGGCTTCATGTCATTGACGGTCTTGACCTCTCTGATCTTCTGGATCATGGAGATGAGTCTTGCCATGCCTTCCATATCTGCTGCCGCAAAGCCTTCAACCTTTACCGGCCAGCTTTCCTTACAGATGGATTCCTTTTCGTGCGGCATGGTCAGATAGATTTCTTCTGTGACAAACGGCATGAACGGATGCAGAAGTCTGACGATGTTATTCAGCATGATCAGAAGAGTGCTCTCTGTTCCCTTCTTCAATGCCTCATCATCTCCGTTCAGAGTAGACTTGGACATTTCCACATACCAGGAACAGAAATCATCCCAGATGAAGCTGTACAGCTCATTGCCGACTAAAGCAAATTCATACTTTTCCATGTTTTCCGTGACATGGTCGATCGTTTCATTCAAGCGGGTCAGAATCCAGGCATCCGCATCACTGATGTGGGACAGATCGATATCGCTCATCGTCATGCCTTCCGGCAGATTCATCAGGACAAAGCGGGACGCGTTCCAGATCTTGTTGATGAAGTTGGAAGCAGCTTCGACTTTCTCCGGGATGTAGCGCATATCCTGGCCTGGTGTGCTGTTTGTTGTCAGGAAGAAACGCAGGGCATCCACACCATACTGATCAATGACCTTCATCGGGTCAATGCCGTTGCCCAAGGACTTGGACATCTTGCGGCCTTCAGCATCACGGATCAAGCCGTGGATCAGAACATCTTTGAACGGTCTGTTCTTGGTGAAGTGGCGGCCCTGGAATGCCATGCGGGCAACCCAGAAGAAGATGATGTCATAGCCGGTAACCATGGTATCGGTCGGATAGTAGCGCTTGAGATCATCGGTCTCTTCCGGCCAGCCCAGGGTGCCAAACGGCCATAAGGCACTTGAGAACCATGTGTCCAGCACATCTTCATCCTGCTTCCAGTTTTCAGGATCCTTCGGATCTTCTTCACCGACATAGGTTTCTCCGGTTGTCTTATTATACCAGGCAGGGATTCTGTGGCCCCACCACAGCTGACGGGAAATACACCAGTCTTCGATATTTTCCAGCCATTGGTTGAAGGTCTTTTCAAAGCGCTCCGGATAGAAGTTGATCTTTTCATCCGGATTCTTCTGATGAGCCAGTACATCATCGGCCAGCGGCTTCATCCTGACAAACCACTGCTGGGAAAGATAAGGCTCTACCACACAGTGTGTTCTTTCAGAATGGCCGACACTGTGAACGATGTCTTCGATCTTTACAAGATTGCCGTCTTTTCTGATCTGTTCAACAACGGCATCTCTGGCTTCATATCTGTCCATGCCCTGGTATCTGCCGCACAGCTCATTCATCGTGCCGTCCGGATTCATACAGATGGGTTTAGGCAGGTTGTGTCTTTCGGCAATGGCAAAATCGTTTGGGTCATGTGCCGGGGTGCACTTCATGATGGCGGTACCGAAATCCATATCGATATAGTCATCACCGATGATCGGCAGCTCGTCGCCATTGGCAGGATTGATCGTATGCTTTCCGATGAGATGATTTGTTCTTTCATCGTTCGGGTTTACAACCACACAGACATCACCGAACATGGTTTCCGGTCTTGTTGTGGCAACGGTGAATTCTTCGCCGGTCTCTACGACTTTATATCTGAAGTAGTACATTTTGCCAGGATCATCCTGGTAATAGACCTCGATATTGGACAAAGCCGTACGAGCTTCCGGATCCCAGTTGATGATACGCCAGCCTCTGTAGATAAGACCTTCATTGTACAGCGTGACAAAGACATGGCGGACAGCTTTGTTGAATCCTTCATCCATCGTGAATCTTTCTCTGGAGTAATCCAGGGAATTGCCGAGCTTTGCCCACTGCTTGCGGATGGTAGCGGCATATTCCTCTTTCCACTGCCAGGCACGTTCCAGAAACTTCTCACGGCCGATATCATACCGGGAAATGCCTTCACTCTTGAGTCTGGCATCTACCTTTGCCTGGGTGGCAATGCCGGCATGGTCCATGCCGGGCAGATACAGAACATCATAGCCCTGCATTCTCTTATAGCGGCAGATAATATCCTGCAGGGTATTATCCCAGGCATGGCCGATATGGAGAATGCCGGTAACGTTCGGCGGCGGTATGACAATGGTAAAAGGATCTTTGGACTTGTCGCCGGCTGTGAAGTATCCCTTCTCAATCCAGTGATTGTACTTGCCTTCCTCTACCGCCTTGTGATCATATTTAGGTGACAGATTCTTCTTCATTTCTTCCTCCTGACAAACAAAAACCGTTCCTTCGTGCATGGACGCAGGAACGGGCGTGGTACCACCATAGCTTACTTCTCAAACAGCTTAACGCGCCTGTGACGGATGTGCTTACTTTCCTTTCAGCACATCGGCTGACAGAGGACTTCAGTCTGAATGAACCCTGTCCCTTTCCACCATCCGGAACTCTCTTGAAGGATAAACGTTTCAGCTTACTT
>ONOV01000218.1 GCA_900319505.1 uncultured Erysipelotrichaceae bacterium | reverse complement strand
GAAAAGGGACCGGCCGGTCTTAAAAGAGAGGCGGAAGCACATCTCGAAACATGCAGTGAAGATAAAAAAGAGTTCTATACCTGCATGTGCATTGTACTGGATGGGGCCATGGCTTTCATGCGCCGCTATGACGATCTGATCATGCACAGCCATCCCTCTGAAGAACAGAAGGAAACAGCCGAAATCTGTCTTCATCTGTCCGAGCGTCCGGCCGAGACATTCCATGAAGCGCTGCAGTCCATGTGGTTTCTCTTTGTCATTCTGCAGATGGAATCCAATGCGTCTTCCTTCTCCCCCGGCCGGGCCGACCGCTATCTGTATCCTTATTATGAACATGATCGCAAAGCCGGTACATTAAGTGATGAAAAGGCATTGGAGCTGATTGAATGCCTGTATCTCAAGTTCAATCAGATTGTATACATGCGCAATGCGGGCAGTGCCAGATACTTTGCCGGTTTCCCGATCGGCTTCAATATTGCCCTTGGCGGGGTGGATGAAAACGGCAATGATACCTACAATGCGCTTTCTCTTCTGTTTCTGGATGCCCAGGCAGATCTCGGTCTGCCCCAGCCCAACCTTTCCGTACGCCTGAATGAGCACAGCTCACATGAGCTGATGCAGAAGGCAATCCGGGTTGTAGCCAGAGGCTCCGGCATGCCGCAGTTTTTCAATGACAAAGCCATCATCCATACGATGGTACAGGATCTCGGCATCAGTGAAAAGGATGCCCGCGACTATGCGATTGTAGGATGTGTGGAACTGACCACCCAGGGCAATAACCTCGGCTGGAGCGATGCGGCCATGTTCAACCTGAACAAGGCGCTGGAACTGACGCTGAATCACGGGGTTGATCTGTTAAGCGGGAAGAAGATCGGACCGGATTACGGCGGTCTTGATACGTATGAAACATACGAAGAGATGGAACAGGCTTTTGCCCGCATGATTGATACATATATCGATCGGATGATGGAAGCGGAAAAGGTTGTTGAAGCTGCCCATCAGAAATATCTGCCGACTGCTTTTCTGAGCTGTGTCATCAATGACTGCATGGAAAAGGGAATCGATGTGACGGCCGGCGGCGCCCATTACAATCTTGCCGGCATCCAGATGATTCAGGTTGCCAATCTGGCGGATTCATTAGCTGTGCTGAAGAAGCTTGTGTATGATGAAAAGCGGATCAGCCGTGAGGAGATGCTTTCCGCTCTGCGGGACAATTATGAAGGACATGAGATCACCCTTGCCATGGTACAGAACAGATGTGAGAAGTATGGCAATGATGTACGCTGGGTGGATGAACTCGGGGTAAAGTGGTGCACCTGCTTCCGCAATGCCTTGAAGCATTACCGCAATCCAAGAGGCGGTCTCTATCATACCGGCATGTATACCGTATCGGCGCATGTGCCGATGGGAGAAAATGTCGGTGCTTCCCCGGATGGCCGCAAAGCCATGGAGCCTCTGGCCGACGGCGGTCTTTCCGCTGCCTATGGAAGAGATATTGCCGGTCCGACAGCATTATTGAAGTCAGTATCACGCCTGCCGGATTCCTGTACAACAAACGGCGGCCTTCTCAACATGAAATTCCTGCCTTCTTTCTTTGAAACAGAGAAGGGAAGAGAGGACTTTGAGAAGTTTCTGCGGGCTTTTGTACAGCTTGAGATTCCTCATATTCAGTTCAATGTCGTCAAAAGGGAAGATCTTCTGGATGCCAGGGCTCATCCGGAACGCCACCGCTCTTTGACCGTCAGAGTGGCCGGCTATACAGCTTACTTTGTGGAGCTTGCCGGCAAGCTGCAGGACGAAATCATTGCCCGTACGACCTATGACCGCATCTGAAGTTCTTGTCTTTCATCTCAAACGCTTTGCCGTACATGACGGCTTTGGCATCCGTACAACCGTCTTTCTTAAAGGCTGTCCGCTGCGGTGCAGATGGTGTCAGAATCCGGAAGGATTGAAAGCAGAGAGGGAAACCGTATGGTTTTCCTCTTCCTGTATTCACTGCGGCTTATGTCATAAGGCATGTCCTGATTCCATTCAATGGCATGAGCGCCCTGTCTTTGATGCCGCAGCTGATCTTTCTTCTGCCGTATCGCTCTGTCCTTCCCGTGCCCTGCGCTATGACAGCACATATTATGATATTGATACACTGGTCGAGAAAATCAGAGAGGATCAGGTATTCTTTGCCCAGGGCGGGGGTGTGACTTTTTCCGGGGGTGAACCGTTTCTGCAGTTTTCTGCTCTGCTTTCTCTATTGAAAAAATGCCATGAGGCCGGCATTCATACAGCCATTGAAACCTCTCTGTTCACCTCAGGGGATCATGTAAAAGCGGTACTGCCGTATCTGGATGAAATCTACTGTGACATGAAGCTTTATGATGAAAAGCGCCATAAAGAAGCCACCGGTGTTTCCAACCGGCAGATCAAGGAAAATATTACATATCTGCTGCACAGTGATCAGAAAGAGCAGGTTACCGTCCGTACGCCATTGATTCCCGGATTTACCGCGGATGATGACAATCTTTCCGCCATCGCTTCCTTTCTGGTATCTCAGTATGATAATGTGCGCTATGAACTGCTCAACTACAATCCGCTGGCACCGGCCAAGTATCCGCTGACTTCTTTTACTTATGGTGTGCATAAAGATGCACGCCGGTATACCCGGGAAGAGATGGATCATTTCCACAATGTAATAAAGGACAGAGGGATCAGGAATTGTCTCTGAATAACGGTCATTCTATGGCTCTGGATCAGGAAAAATAAGATAGAATAGTAGCAGGTTTAAGGGTATAGGAGTAATGAAAAAAAGAAACGGAAAGTACTTTGGAAAAATGTCCGCTTCCAGCTATGGAGTTGTCTGGGCAGGATTGATTGTGGTACTGATCGGTGTTGCCCTGCTGATCAGTTCTCTCATCCAGCAGATCCACAACGCTGAAGACAGTGAAGGAACGTCTGTTTCATCCATCACCGGAAGCAGTGTGGTCGATGCCGTAAGGGATGAGGATGAACTGGGGGGAGCAGAAAAACAGGCATACAGCCGGATGAAGAAAGTGCTTTTCATCTCTTCCTATGATCCTACGGCAGCCTATTACCAGGATCAGATCAACGGGGTTCTGTCTGTCAGTGCGCAGGACGGGATCGAGTTTGACGTGCTGAACATGGATACCTATAAACACCACTCGGATGAAGACATGAAGATGTGCGTGGAAAGAGCCCGGCAGATGATGGCAGAGACATCCTATCAGGGGATTATTACGGCCGATGATGCGGCGCTGCAGTTTGTCAGGGCAGAGCGTGAAGAGCTTTTCAGCGGTCTGCCGGTGGTGTTTTTCGGTGTGAATGACCACGATGCCGGCATCAAAGCGGCCGACGATCCGCTCATTACCGGGTATCTGGAGCCCAATAATATCGAACATGTTCTGAAAATGGCGATTAATCTGCTGGATCATCCGGATAAGGCTGTTTTCATTGTCGATGACAGTGAGACCAGTCAGGCCATGGAGGAAAGAATCACTCAGCTTTCGCTCTCTCAGAAGTACAGCAGTATTGATTTTGAAATGCTGGATTTCGGCGAAATGACCATGCAGGAACTGGAAGATCAGCTTTCCACCTATGACAGCGGAACGTTTATTGTATTTGTCAGTGCCTTTGAAGACAGGGAAGGCAATTACTATACGGCGACAGAGATGTCACGGCTGATCTGTTCGGCTGCTCATGTACCGGTGTTCCGCAACAGCAAAGGCGGCTATGGAAATGGTGTATGCGGGGGAAGAACAGAGAATATGCGGGCCACGGCAGCCAAGGCGGTCAGTCTGATGGCGCAGGTACTGAATGAAGGCATGGATCTTTCAAACATATCCGCCATGCAGGATGATGAAGGGCAGTATGTAGCCCGCTATGATGTCATGAAGAAATACGGCCTTTCCCTGGATGATCTGCCGAAGGATACGCTGATCATCGGAAAGCCGCAGACCTTCAATGAGAAATACGGACAGATCTT
>ONOV01000177.1 GCA_900319505.1 uncultured Erysipelotrichaceae bacterium | reverse complement strand
GCCTTTCCGAATCACTTCAGAAAGGCTCTGTTTCTTATCGAATGCTTACCGGCGTATTCCGGTCGAACCCGTTTTCATCAAACCAGTCGGAAAGATCCTCCCGGAAGTTTTCCGCAATCATTCTGGCTTCTTCATCCCGGCAGAAGATCTTTCCTTCGCTTCCATCATAGATGAAATACCCTAACGGTTCCTGACTGTGTCTTGTGGTAAAAAGATAGCGCATAGGCATCTTCTTTTCCCGGATGTTTTCTTCCAGCTCTTTGAGCGTCAGCCCTTCCGGGATGACGTCCGAGAGAAGATATTCTCTTAACATGCCGTCCGGACTCAAAGCCGCAATATCAAAGTAATCAACATGTTCCAGGGTGAGACCATTGGCCGGAGCATTACGTCTGGCAATGGTTTTGGATCTGGCCTGCAGGATGGTTTCAATATCCGCCGGTTCTATTCTATGCCTGCCTGCTTCAATGAGCTGGGCCGTCATCATTCTGACCATATAGCGTAAGAAACCTTTGCCGGTAAAGGCAATGGCAATCTGATCGCCCTGAATATCAAAGTCGATGGACTCAATTGTTCTGACCTGATCCGGGTATTCCTTCAAAGAAGAAGAATTCAATGAAGTAAAATCATGCGTACCGATCAGATACTTTGAAGCTTCAATCATCCTGTCCGTATCTAATGGAATCGGACACTGGCAGGCAATATCCTTGGTAAAGACATCATAGGGACCGGTATTGATCCGATATACATATGTTTTCTTTCTGACACAGTAGCGGGCATGAAAGCGGCGGGATACCCGTTCCACCTTCATGATATGAATATCCTTGGGCAGATAGCCGTTGATAGCTCCCATCCACTTTCTTTCACTCATATCCCGTTCCGTATCAAACTGGAACACCTGTGCTCTCGCATTGACACCGGCATCCGTACGGCCGGAAGCGATGATATTGTTATGTTCCTGCGTGATGGAGCGGATCACAGCTTCAATCTTTTCCTGTACGGAAATGCCCAGCTTCTGTGACTGCCAGCCGTCATAGTCTCTTCCTACATAAGAGACCGTACATTTATAGCGTATCATGCGAAGCAGGAAAGATAGATCATCAGCACAAGTACCACTGAACTGCCGGCAATCAGAACCCAGTCGCCGGCCTTCATCTTCAGTACTTTATAGCGGGTGCGCGGCTCACCCGGCATATAGCCTCTGGCTTCCATGGCATTGGCCAGATCTTCCGCCCGCTGGAATGCGCTGACAAATAACGGAACAATCAGAGAAAGAATCGCCATGATCTTTTCCTTCAGCGTGCCTTCCTTCATATCCACACCGCGGCTTTCCTGGGCCTTCATGATCCGCTGGGTTTCATCAATCAGATCCGGAATGAATCTGAGGGCAATCGATATCAGCATGGCAATTTCATGGGAAGGACAGTGGAACACCTCAAACGGCTTGAGCAGATCCTCAATGCCAAGGGTCATATCCAATGGCTTGGTCGTAGCCGTCAGACAGGTTGTGATCATGACCATCAGTAACAGTCGTACCGCAATGTAAGCCGTCTGGTTGACCGCTTCACTGTACAGGACCCACTTGCCGATGCCAAACAGCTTTACGCCGTCATGAATGGCAAAGCTGTTGACAATCAGCAGGATAATCATCATGAACAGCATCGGCTTCATGGACTTCCAGACATATTTGAACGAAAGCTTTGCGGCCAGAATCACGCCTGTGACCACACAGAAGATAATGGCATAGCCCATCCATCCGGCCGGAAAGAAGATCGCCACCAGCATGATGATGAGGGCCATGATTTTGGCTCTTGGATCCAGCTTGTGAATCGGTGAATCCAGTGCAATATATCTGCCAAGTGTAATATTACCCATGATGCTTCACCTGCTTTGCGATGGCATCCGCCAGCTTCTCTGCCGTATCCATGCTTTCATCTACCGTAAAACCTGCTTTACGGAACTCATCTCTTGCCTTTACCACAGCCGGCGGCAGAATGCCTAAAGCTTCACAGGAAGAACTGTCCCTGAAGAACTCCTTTACCGTCTGATGGGTCAGACATTTGCCATCCGCAATGACTACAACTTCATCACAATAGCCGTATACCTGTTCCAT
>ONOV01000191.1 GCA_900319505.1 uncultured Erysipelotrichaceae bacterium | reverse complement strand
TGTATTCCCTACATGCGTAGGGGTGAACCGAAAGAACTGATCAGATTCTGCTGATCAGTTCCATGAATGGCGTAACAATGCAGTCAGGGACTATCCAGGCACAGATGCGCTGGGCGGTGGTGATGATGCCTGGGGTACATACCCAGGCATTTACTTTCAGAGCTGCCATGGACAGGGATACGACGGTATTGGAGTGGGATGGCAGGATGATATGTTTATAGCCTTTGTTGTGTTCATGCTGGGCACCGGCAATGAATTCGGTGTCTTTGATCCAGTAGGGACAGACACAGGTGACATGGATGTGCTTCAGGAGCAGTTCATGGTGCAGGGTTTTGGAATAGGATTCGACAAAGGCTTTGGATGCGGCATAGATGCCGAAGTGGGGCAGGGGCTGAAAGCCGGCAATAGAGGAGATATTGAGGATACCTGAACCTTTTGTCATATAGGGAAGGCAGACATTGCTGACAGAGACGATGGCACGGCAGTTGAGGTCGACCATGGTTTCACTTTCTTTCCGGGTCTGTTCATCGATGCGTCCGATCCGGCCAAGGCCTGCTGAGTTGATGAGCAGTCTGATGACTGGTTTTTCTTTCTGCAGTTCACTGGCGAGGGTATCAATGGATTCTGACTTGGTCAGATCCAGGGAAAGTACTTTGACGGGTTTGCTGGTTTCTTCTGCCAGGGCTTCCAGACGTTCTTTTCTTCTGGCGATGAGCCAGAAGGCATCGTATTCGGGATTGTTTTTCAAATGTTCAAAGAACTTCATGCCAAGTCCTGCGGAAGCACCGGTAATCACAGCAATATTCATTTCTTTTTCACATCCTTCCATAGTTCTTCATCATCCGGCACATAAAGATATGCCGGTACATATTTCTTCAGATACAGAATGATATCCAGTACGAATATCAGAATGACAATGATGGCGGTCAATAAGGGCAGATGGGTCAGTTTATAAAGCAGCAGATCCAGCATCAGGCCCAATCCGGCATAAAGCCAGAGGCGGGCGACATGTCTGTTCCAGCCTGATACATCTTTGACTCTGAATCCGGCATCCGGCATCGGAAAGCCATAGGGTGCGGTCCGGTGGGAGCGGTATTCGATCAGTCCGATCAACAGACACAATAAAGCCGTGATCAGGATAATCAGATAAGCAGTACTTTCGTTCATAAACGTATTATAGCGGATTGGGGAAGAGAGTGATATCATGTCATGCATGAAGAAGAACGGGAATGTACAGGGTGCTTTACTGACGCTTGGCGGCGGCATGTGCTGGGGCTTAAGCGGATCGATGGGACAGTATCTGTTTACCCATGAAGGAATGGACAGCCGGTGGCTTGTGCCGATCCGCTTAGGCCTGGCCGGGGTGATCCTGTTAGTGTACTGTATGATCCGCTTTGGCAGAAATTATACAGTAAAGCCGCTTGCTGAAATGGAAGACAGGAAGCAGTTATTGATTTATGGCCTGGCCGGGATCAGTCTCTGTCAGTTTCTTTACTTTACAACGATTCAGTACAGTACGGCCGGGGCAGCGACAATTCTGCAGGATCTGTCTCCGATCATGATTCTGGCGGTGGAATGTGTACGGGAAAAGAGAAAGCCGGGCTGGCTGGAGATCGGTGCGGTGATTCTGGCACTTGCCGGCATTTATCTGATTACAACCCATGGCACAGGATCGCTCGGGATCAGTCTGTTTGCCTTGTTTACCGGTGTGTTATGTGCGGTGTGTGTTACCATTTATAACTGCTATCCAAGGAAGCTTTTGGCAAGGTATCCGGTGATTCTGCTACAGGGATGGTCGTTTCTGATGGGCGGCATTGTGTTTGCGTTTGTGTTTCGGATCTGGGAATACCATTATGTGCCGTCTTTGATGGGGTTATTCGGCATTGCTTTTGTGGTTGTGGTCGGCAATGTGCTGGCTTTTACCATGTATATGGAAGGGGTCAAGCGGATCGGACCGGGCCGGGGCATTCTGTATGGGTTCTCGGAGCCGGTGACGGCGGCAGTTGTTTCGGCATTAGTGCTGGATACGCCGTTTCAGATCGGGGATCTGATCGGTTTTGCATGTGTTTTTGCGATGCTGGTGATGATCTCTTTAAGTACAGAAAAAGACACGCATCAGACGTCTCATTCGAGGGCGTCCAGATGAACGTGTCTGACGGCTTTTAGATGGCGTAGGTCCGTGATCATGCTGTCAAGGCCTTCACCGATACCGGAAATATCTAATGACAGAAGGACATTGGCATTGCCGGCGACGGGTACCGCCTGAGAGATTGTCAGGATGGATACGCCATGGTCGGATATGCTGTTGAGCACGGAGGATAAGGCGCCGCTTTCGTCTTTGAGCAGGACGGAAAGGATGGCCTTGCGGGTGCTTTTGGGACTTTCATTGAAGGCAAAGACATAGTCTTTGTATTTATAGAAGGTAGTGCGGGAGATGCCGCAGCGTTCAACTGCTTCCGTGACGGTTTTGCACTGGCGGCTTTCCAGCAGTTTTCTTGCCTCGATGACTTTATCGTAGTAGTCGGGCAGAATTTCTTTGGAAACAATCAGGAAGCTGCTCATAGGATTTCAAGCCCCTGGCTGATTGTACAGGAGAAAACATCCCAGGATGGATCCGTATAGGCAAGGATTTCTTTCCGGGAAGCAGGATAGAGATCCGTATCGCTGATTAAAAGGCAGGTTGAACCGGAGCCTGAGATCAGAAAGGCGCCGCTGTTATGGGATAAGGCACAGTCTCTGGCCTGATCAAAGCGGGGAATGAGCCGTGAGCGGTAGGGCTCATGAATGATGTCATGGGCGGCTTCATGTAAGAGATGAATATTGCCTGTTTCCAGGGCGTGGACCAGTATTATGGCATGGGCGGTGTTGCCTGACGCGGCTGCGCGGGGATATTCATCGGGTAAGATGGAACGCGCTTCAGCAGTTGAAACCTCATGATCCGGAATGAAGACGGTATAATGGAATACATCAGACAGCGGCAGGGAAACACGATGGTACCTGCCGTTTTCTTTCATACAGGCATTGAGGCCGCCATAGACGGCCGGGGCGGCATTGTCGGGATGCCCTTCCATTTCTGAAGCCAGTTCAAAGATGTCATCTCTGCTTAAGGCTGAATCATGCAGGACACTGGCAGCGGCCAGGCCTGCGGCAATCAGCGCGGCGGAAGAGCCCAGACCTCTTGAGACAGGTATGCCGCACTGGAATACGGCATGGATATGGTCCTGTATATGCAGGGCTTCACAGCCTCTGCGATAGGCCTGCAGGAAGAGGTTGTCACGGTTATTGAAGCGTTCTTCGACATTGTCGAGAATGTCTTTGTCGGAAGGTTCGATGAGGAAGGTGTCGCTTGGGGAAAGGGCAAGGCCGAGACAGTCAAAGCCGGGCCCGAGGTTGGCGGATGTGGCTGGTACTTTAATGGTTATCATGGGAGATTTCCTCGATGCGTGCAGCGATGCGGGAAAGCCCGTCTTTGACTTCGATGGTTTCATGGAAGCGTACCGGTTTATCTTTGAGATCTGCCAGGTTCTTCGGTACTTTGACACCCGTCAGGGCATTGAGCTTATCCATGGCATCAAAATCATCCGGATCATCAATATCCGTCAGGCTTCTGTAGACGGAACGGCAGAACTTATAGGGAGAAGCAGTGGATAAGACTGCCGCCGGAGTAGGGTCGCCGGTTTCTTTACGGTACTGGCGCAGACCGGAAAGGGCAATGGAAGTATGGGGGTCGATGAGGACCTTTTCCTTTTCATAAAGATCATGAATGGTAGATGAACAGGTGTCTTCATCGGTCCAGACACCGGCAAAGTCGCTCTGGATGGTATGCAGAAGATCATCATCAATGGTATAGGAGCCTTCTGTCTGCAGATCCTGCATCCATGTTCTGACCTTCATGTCATCATAATCAGAAGCCAGGAACAATAGGCGTTCCAGGTTGGAGGAGATCAGGATGTCCATGGAAGGCGACATGGTGGTATGGAAGTCACGGTGAATGGAATAGGTGCCGGTACGCAGGAAGTCGGTCAATACGTTGTTTGTGTTGGAAGCACAGATGAGTTTATAGATCGGCAGGCCTGCTTTTTTAGCCAGCCAGCCGGCTAATATATCACCGAAGTTGCCGGTAGGCACGACGAAGTTGATGGGGTTGCCGCAGGCAATGACGCCGTCATTGACCAGTTTTGCATAGCTTGTGCAGTAGTAGACGATCTGGGGGACAAGACGGCCGATATTAATAGAATTGGCAGAGGAGATAACCACACCGTCACAGGCATCCAGTACTTCTTTGGAAGTGACGGCCTGCTTGACCATGCGCTGGCAGTCATCGAAGTTGCCGTTGACGGCAATGACACAGACATTGCTGCCTTCGGCTGTTTCCATCTGTTTTTTCTGGATGGGAGAGACGCCGACATGCGGGTAGAATACCGTGACCGCGGTGTGCGGTACATCCGCAAAGCCGCTTAAGGCTGCTTTGCCGGTGTCGCCGCTGGTTGCGGTCAGGATGGCAATGGTGTCATTTCTGTTTTCCATGGCATAGGACTTTGACATGAGCCGGGGCAGGATGGTGAGGGCCAGATCCTTGAAGGCGCTTGTCGGGCCATGGTAGAGCTCCATCAGATGGGCATCAGAGATGCGGGTTAATGGGACGATGGCAGGATTGTCAAACCGTTCATTATAGGCGCCATAGACACATTCTTTCAGATCTTCTTCTGAGAAGTCCGGGAAGAAGCCTTTGAGAATGAGCAGGGCGGTTTCCTGATAGGAAAGGTGCAGCAGATCAGCTGCGTTGATATGAAAAGATAAATGCAGAGGGGTATAAAGGCCGCCGTCGTCTGCGAGACCTTTGATTATCGCTTCATGCCCGGTTACGGCATTGTTTTTATTGCGTGAACTGATATAGTACTGCATAGATTTATCTCCTTGTCTTTCACTGTGGACAATGATACTATGTTCACGTGCTAAAAACAAGTGTATCCAGAACAGGAACAAACGGAGGGCGTATGATGAAGATCGGACTGCTTGGACATGGTGTTGTAGGAAGCGGTGTAGCTGCGATTATTGATGCCAATAAGACATGGGAAGTGGAAGAGGTCAGTGTCAAGAAGATACTGGTCAAGAGCGAAGCGGAGAAGAATGATCCCCGCTGTACAACGGATGTCAATGAGATACTGGATGATCCGGATATCGATATAGTTGTGGAATGCATGGGCGGTCTGGAACCGGCACATACGTTTGTGAAAAGAGCATTGGCCAATGGCAAGTATGCGGTGACTTCCAATAAGAAGATGCTGGCAGCGTATTGTGAGGATCTGTTTGAGGAAGCCAGAAAGCACGGCGTAACCATTCATTATGAAGCGGCCTGCGGCGGCGGCATTCCCTGGATGGCTTCTCTGGACCGTACCAGAAGAGTGGATGATATCCAGAGCTTCAGAGGTATTTTCAACGGTACGACAAACTATATTCTTTCCAAAATGAAGGAAGAGGGCAGTGATTTTGATGTCATGTTAAAGGAAGCACAGAAGCTCGGCTATGCGGAGCGTGATCCTTCGGATGATATCGATGGCTATGATGTACGTTCCAAGGTGGCGCTGTCTGTGGTCAAGGCGTTTGATGATCTGGTGGATGTCAATGCCATTTCCACCTATGGCATCCGAAATATCAAGCCTTTTGATCTTCAGTATGCGGCTTCGATCGGCCGCACGGTCAAGCTCATCGGCATGGCGGAGAATTTCGGTACATCGGTCAGTGCCTTTGTCATTCCTTCTTTTGTACGGGATGAGGATCTGTTTGCGGCGGTACCGCTGAACTTCAATATTATTGAAAGCAGATCAGAGACGCTTGGGGCGGCTGCGTTCTATGGCCAGGGGGCAGGTTCTCTGCCGACGGCACATGCGGTGGTGCAGAATGTGATTGATATTGTCAAGAATCAGGACCCGGAGATCAATGAAAAGACGTCACGTCCTGTCAATAATGCCCTGCATGAAGGTACTTTCTATGTCAGAACGGATAAGACCAATCTCTTCTCCAGTGTCATTGATCATCCGATCAATGAACATGCCTTCATTACCAGAAGAATACCGTTGAGCAGACTGGATGAAATTGTCAGAAGGACGGATGATCCGCTGTTATTTGCGGCTGAGGCTGACGCATGATCAAGGTGGCGAAGTTCGGCGGCTCTTCTGTTGCCAATGCGGATCAGTTCCGCAAAGTAAAACATATCGTAGAAAGTGATCCGGCCCGCAAGTTCATTGTGACCAGTGCCTGCGGCAAGGAGTCGCATGAAGACCATAAGGTGACGGATCTTCTGTATCTGATTGAAGCCCATGTGAAGTACGGGGTTTCCTATGATTCTCTGTTCCAGCTGATTGTGGATAAGTATCAGAGGATTGAGGATGCCCTGGGCCTGCATGTGGATCTGAAGCGTGAGTTTGATCATATCAGAGAGCTGATTGACCAGGGGGAATCGGAGGATTATCTGGTTTCCAGAGGTGAGTATCTGACGGGAAGACTGCTGGCTGAGTATCTGCAGGCCAGGTTTGTGGATGCGGCAGATGTCATTATCTTCAAATATGATGGTGAAATCGATATGGAACGCACCGGTCAGAAGCTGCGGGAATATGCCAGGCAGGCGGATCGGATTCTGGTGCCCGGTTTCTATGGGGCGATGCCTAACGGCACAATCAAGGTCATGTCCCGGGGCGGTTCTGATGTGACCGGATCCGTGATTGCCAACATTGTCAATGCGGATGTATATGAAAACTGGACGGATGTGTCCGGCTTCATGGTGGCGGATCCCCGTATTGTGGATCATCCCCTGGGCATTCCCCGCATTACTTATGCGGAACTGCGTGAAATGTCCTATATGGGTGCCAATGTGCTTCATGATGATGCGGTATTCCCGGTCAGGCAGAAGAACATCCCGATCAATATCCGCAATACTAACGATCCTGAAAGTCCCGGCACGATGATCATGGAAGACTGCTCTGAGCAGGATAAGAACGATCCGCCGCATGCCATTACCGGTATTGCCGGCCGTAAGAACTTCACGGTCATTACCGTTGCCAAAGCCCACTGCTCAACGATGGTCGGCTATCTCAGAAACCTGCTGCAGTGCTTTGAGGACTGCGGTGTTTCCATTGAATCCGCTCCGACAACGGTGGATACGATGTCGGTGATTGTGGAGACGGACAAGATCAGGAAGCAGCTGTATGAAGTCATTGGTCTCATCAAGGAAAGATGTACGCCGGATGATATCCGGATTGAAGAACATATCTCCCAGATTGCCATTGTCGGCCGTGAGATGCGCAACCAGCCCGGTATTTCCGGTGCTCTGCTGAGTGAGTTCGGCCGCAACCACATCAACATCCGTACAATCAATCAGTCATCGGATGAGCTTTCCATTGTGGTTGGTGTCGCTGACCGGGAATATGAAAAGGCGATTCAGGCAATCTATGCCAAATTCATCAGGGAAGAGAGGAAGAGATAAGGCTATGACAAAGGTTGGTATTTTAGGTGCTACCGGGGCGGTCGGCAGACAGATGCTGGAATGTCTTGGGGAACAGGGCATTGAAACAGAAGAGATCAGACTGCTGGCTTCGGCCCGTTCGGTAGGAAAAGAGATTCCCTTTAAAGACGGTGTATTAAGGGTCCAGGAAGCGAAGGAAGATTCTTTTGACGGACTGGATTATGTGCTTGGGGCAGTTTCCAATGCGCTGAGTCAGAAGTTCAGACCTGCCATTGAAAAGAGCGGTGCGGTCTATATTGATAATTCCAGTGCTTTCCGTCTTGAAGAAGGCGTTCCGTTAGTTGTGCCGGAGATCAATGGCGAAGATGCCCTGCATCATCATGGCCTCATTGCCAATCCCAACTGCTCCACCATCATTACCTACATGGCCTTGGCGCCGATCTATCATCTTTCCCGTATTACAGCGATTAATGCCTCAACGTACCAGGCTGTTTCCGGCGCCGGAATGGGCGGCATTGAAGAGCTCAGTGAACAGGTGGAAGCGATCCGTACCGGAAAGGAAGTGCAGGTAAAGCATTTCCCGGCCCAGATTGCCTATAACTGTATTGCCGAGATCGGTTCCTATACGGATAACGGCTATACCACCGAAGAGATGAAGATGCTCAATGAAGGCCGCAAGATCATGCATGACCCTGATCTGAAAGTCACCTGTACCTGTGTCAGAGTACCGGTGTTCCGCTCCCACTCCATCTCCGTGACATGTGTAACGGAAAAGAAGCTGGATCTGGATGAGGTGAAACGGGCCATAGATGCGTTTGACGGGGATGTGCTGATGGATCAGAAAGTACCGACCCCGCTGATGACATCCAACCAGGATAAAGTCTATGTCGGCCGGATCAGAAGAGATCTGGTCAATGAAAACGGCATCACCTTATGGTGCTGCGGCGATCAGATCAGAAAGGGTGCTGCTGCCAATGCGGTGGAGATCCTGAAGTATCTGGAAGACCATAAGTAAGTACAGAAATATTTACAGGCTGAGAATACTGTATATGACAGTGATTTTCAGCCTGTTTTATGCTCTGTCCACACCCTGCAAAACGTGTTAGAATGACAGAAAGATGAGAGGTTGAAGTCATGTTCCATAAAAGTATATTGGGTGCTCTGGCAGCCGCCGCGGCCGCCGCGGCAGTACTTGCCGTATTACAATTGAAGAAGCGCGACGAAAAGGGAGAGGAAGACAAGTCCGAAGATGACGATGAAATTCATTTCATCGAGATCAGGGATGAACCGGAGGATGAAAAGCCGGCTGAGAAGCCTCATGAAGTCCATGTGGAAGAAGTAAAGCTGGATGATGAGGATGAAGCGGATGATATCTCCATCGAAACTTTCTCTGACAGGAAGGAAGAAAAAGAGCCTGAAGAAGAGGCAGAAGCACCGGCAGAGGAAAAAAAAGATGAGGAAGAGGTTCCTCAGGAAGTAAAGGAAATCGCTGAGCTGTATCCGTATCTGGATGTACCGTTCATTCAGTCTGTTCTGGCCAGGGATCCGGAATATAAGGAACAGTTCCAGGGTGAACCGCTGATTACGATTGTACATGAAGCGACTTTCAAGGATGAAGAAAGTGCCCTGAAGTTTGTCAAAGTCATGGATGAGGCAGGCTATCAGTGTGAGAAGAATGATCTGAAGGTCAAGGCTGAAGTCAGAGAGTTCTGTGAAGATGGAACGATCATTTCGGATGAGCTGAATGTGGCCAACCAGGTCAGAGCCCTGGATGGTCAGTATGAAGGCATAACGGTCAGTCTGTAAACAGAAGAAGCTGGAAGATTTTCAGCTTCTTTTTTCTATTGTGTCAGAGAAAAACAGGAGTATAGTCAGACGTACATACAGGGGGAAGGGACATATGGCAGGTCTTGGTACAGCAGTAAATGTTCTGGCGATTATCGGGGGCGGGCTGCTCGGCATGGGATGCGGGCGGTTTTTAAGTGAGAAGATGCAGAAGGCACTGCTGAATACCTGCGGACTGATGACGATCTTTACCGGGATCGGCGGAGTCATGGCAAAGATGCTGGAAGTAGAGAAGGGTCTGTTGAGTACACAGGGGACCATGATGATGATCTTTTCTCTGCTCATCGGCACGGTTGTGGGAGAACTGCTGGATCTGGAAGGAAAGTTTGAACGCTTCGGCATGTGGCTGAAGTGTAAGACGCATCATGAAAAGGATTCCGGGTTTGTGGATGCATTTGTCAATGCGTCTTTGACAGTATGTATCGGGGCAATGGCGGTGATCGGTTCCATCGAAGACGGTATGTATGGCAATCATACGATTCTGTTTACCAAGGCGGTGCTGGACTTTGTCATTATTACAGCCATGGCAGCTTCGGCCGGGGTCGGTACGGTTTTCTCGGCTGTTTCAGTCGGTTTATTGCAGGGCTCAATCACCATACTGGCATCTTTCTTTGCACCGTTAATGAAAGATGCGGCCATGGCCAATCTTTCCTATGTAGGTAATATTCTGATTGCCTGTGTAGGAATCAATCTGCTGTGGCCCAGGAAGATCAGTGTGGCAAATCTCTTGCCTTCTCTGGTTGTGGCCGTGGTATGGGCTTTTGTGCGGTAATATCGATGAAAT
>ONOV01000134.1 GCA_900319505.1 uncultured Erysipelotrichaceae bacterium | reverse complement strand
TTTTTACTAAGCGGTTATTCAGAACCTTTTGCCATGATGTCTTCACCATGGAGCAGGGGTTCAACACAGATGACTTCTACACCTTTGTCACGGATCCGTTCCAGTTCTTCATGGTCTGTTGCGATATCGGTGATGATGGTGCTGACTTTATCAAGTGAGCCTGATTTGAAACTGTATTTCAGGCCGAACTTTGTATGATCAGCCAGGATAAAGCGGCTTCCTGTTGTCTGCTTGAGCATCATTTCATTGATGGTTGTTTCTGCCATGATGGCAGTGGAGATACCGTCTTCGTCGGTAATGCCGGAGCAGCCGAGAAAACATTTATCGGCCATGACACGCTGGATATTATTGATGGCAAAGTCGCCTACCATGGATTTCTTTGGAAAGTGAAGCTCTCCGCCTGTCAGAACAATCTGTACCTTGGGGTCGTGCTGAATCGACATGGCTGTACCGTTGTTGGTGATGACGGTGCAGTTTTTCCCACGGATGTAATAGATCATGGACAGGGCTGTATAGCTTGTGTTGATGAAGAGGGTATCGCCTTCTTCCACATACATGGCAGCATGTTTGGCAATTGCCTGGATGTAGCGGTCATTGGTCAGGTTCCGGTTGCCATTGTGGACCATACGCTGGATCAGCTTGGCACCGCCATGAGTGCGCTGGATGGCCCCGGCATCTTCCCAGTACTGCAGATCTCGGCGTACAGTAATTTCCGAAGTGCTGAATTCCTGCGCGAGCTGCTTTACCGATACGGTGCCAAGCTTCTGGATGAGCATCATCATGTCATCGCGTCTTTTCTGTACCTGTTCGTATTCAACCTTCATAAAACCACCTTTCCGCGTCAATTATATGATCGTTTGATCACGGTTTCCAGAACCGCACTGTATATTATTTTACTTTTTCTTCTGTCCGTAATAAGCATTGGCACCATGTTTGCGTGAGTAATGCTTATCCTGCAGAGACTGCGGTGCCGGTGCAACATGGCTGTTGATCAGCTCACACTGATAAGCCATCTGGGCGCATACTTCCATGACGACAGCGTTATGAACCGCTTCAGCCGGATCTTTGCCCCAGGCGAAAGGACCGTGGTTCTTGCATAAAACACCAGGTACTTCCAGAGGCTTGCGGCCGGACTTCTCAAAGTAGTCCGTGATGAGAAGACCGGTGTTCTTTTCATAGGCATCTTCGATTTCTTCTTTGGTCAGAACACGCAGGCAGGGAATATTGCCGTAGAAGTAGTCGGCATGCGTTGTACCGTAGCAGGGAATGTCGCGGCCGGCCTGGGCCCAGCTTGTGGCATAGATGGAATGGGTGTGAACAACACCGCCGATGTCGCTGAATGCCTTGTACAGTTCAACATGGGTAGGGGTATCGGAAGAAGGATTGAGGTCGCCTTCAACGACTTTGCCTTCCAGGTTGACCAGAACCATCTTTTCCGGGCTCAGTTCTTCATAGGGGACACCGGAGGGTTTGATGGCGAAGATGCCGGACTCACGGTCAATGCCGGAGACATTGCCCCATGTGAATGTGACAAGGTTGTGCTTCGGCAGCATCATATTTGCTTCATAAACAGCTTTTTTGAGATCTTCTAACATTTTTTTTCTCCTTTATATCGTTATTTCTCAGCTTCATTGATCTTTGCTTTGAGGAATGCGGCAGCCTCGCTGATGGTCTTTTTGTAGTCCTGGCCTTCCTGATACCAGAATTCGCCCGTGAACATGCGTACACCCATGGACAGGGCACAGCGGATATCCGGTACATATTCGGTATGTCCGGTAGGATCGCCGAAGTTCATATTGCGGTAAAGACCCGGTTTTGTTTCCTTGAGGTGGACGGCGAAGATGTGGCCTCTGCCTTTTTCAAGATCCTCGACAACATCGCCATGGTACAGAACGGCAGCGTTTTTCAGATTGCCGATGTCCGGATAGACGCCAAGGTATGGTGAATTGACGGCATCGACATAATGCATGGCTTTTTCCACGGTATCCATGAAAGGTGTTTCCATGGTTTCAAAGCCTAAGAGAACACCGGCGGATGCGGCATAGGATGCGGCATCTTTCAGGTTGATGAGGAAGTTTTCACGGGTGGATTCATCTTCATCTTCATAGTAGACGTCATAGCCGGCCAGCTGGATCAGGCGGATGCCGGAGTTGGCGGCAAAGTCAACGGCCTTATGCATGATGTCAACCGAACGCTGACGGGTGGACGGATCATGAGAGCCGAAAGGATATTTGCGGTGGCCGGACAGGCACATGGTTGTGATCGGCGTGCCGGCATCCAGGGCCATGCGGCCGAGGTCTCTCTGTTTTTCGGCTGACCAGTCAAGCCTTGCCTGACGGGCATCGGATTCATCGATGCTGATTTCCAGGCGGTCAAAGCCGCAGGCCTTTGTGATGGCAAACATTTCTTCAAATGATTTGCCGGCGGGAATAGCTTTCTCGTATAAAGCAAGTGATGTTTTCATGTGTTTTTACCTCTATGCCATGAGTGTTGAGACAAGTCCCAGAATACTGATGGCGGCCATGGCAATGGCCAGCACCAGCATGCCTGCAGAGGTTCTGTTTTCGATCAGAACGGTACCGTCCGGACTTGTATAGAAGGAAACTTCGCTTCCTTCTTTTGTACTGGAATGTGCGATGTTCTTGGAAAGATAGCGGTATGTCTGATCACCATGCGTGCAGACGATCAGAGGATACTTTTCAACAGTCCTGAAAATTCTTCTCTGGTTCTTTTCCTGTTCGTAATAGAGCAGGGCTTCTACTGTACCGGTATGTTTTTCAAGCTTTTCATTGTGGTCTCTGTACCAGCTGATGAAGACCGCAACGGCAATGCTGGCAAAGACAGCTGACAGCATGTAGGAGGCAGCTGTCGCTGACTTGTAGGAGTAAAGCATTTCCGCAGCGATCAGCAGGACACCGGAAAGCATCAGGAACAGACCGGAAAAAGGTGAAGTTCCTTTTTCATATAAGAAGACTTCATTGTCATGGACGTTCAGCAGTACCGGATCACCCGGGTGAAATTCACGGGTGGAGCGGATGCCGGCTGATTTTGCCTTTCCGTTTTCCTTATAATTGATGTTCAGACTGTAGTAGTGCTGGATCAGTCTTCCTTTTTCATCTTTCGTTTCACGCAGTGTACAGCTGGCTGTTTCGCCTTTGATGAGACCGCCTTTCTTCTTGGAAGCAAACGCGGTCTGCAGAGTATTGATACCGGCTGTGAACAGCATGATACCGATCAGAGATAGAAATACAGCTTGAATCGACATAGTTATTACCTTCCATTCCTATATAAAGGATGTGCAGACAGAAAGCATTTCCGATTCAAATGACCGTGTTATTTAAACGATCATTTAACGATTATCATTGTATCATTTATGAATAAATGATCAATGTATCCGCTTGCATAAATTGTAAACGGTCGTATAAATGATCAATTGATCGTATAAACCTATTGTGATAAATGGACGATAGGCCTACATTAATGGTGCAGACAGTTTGCATCATTAAACGAAAGGACTGGAGAAAAAAGATGAGCAAAATCAGTGAGATGACCCGTGACAAGTGGATCATGAACACCTTCCCTGAATGGGGAACATGGCTGAATGAGGAAATTGAAAACACTGTCGTACCGGAAGGAAATGTCGGTATGTGGTGGCTGGGATGCACAGGCATCTGGTTCAAGACTCCTTCAGACACAAACATTACCATTGACTTATGGGCAGGCAATGGCAAGAGAACACACGGCGACGGCAAGATGAAGGTCGGCCATCAGATGGCCAACATGTCCGGTGCCAGAAAGATGCAGCCGAACCTCAGAAACATTCCGTTTGTTATTGATCCGTTTGCTGTCAAGCATGTAGATGCTGTTCTGGCAACACATTATCATCAGGATCATATGTCCGCGGAATTCGCTGCTCATGTCATTCAGAGCGGCATGACCACAACCAATGAAAAGGGTGAAGAGATTCCGGTACCGTTCATCGGACCGGCAAAGTCCTGTGAGCTCTGGCAGAAGTGGGGCGTACCGGCTGACAGATGTGTTGTTGTAAAGCCGGGCGATGTCATCAAGATCAAGGACATCGAGATTGTATGCATGGATTCCTTCGACAGAACCTGCATCACAACAACTGATTCCACCGGACCGGATCGTGAAGATCTGTGGGGCAAGTGCCCGATGGATATGGATGAGAAGGCAGTCAATTATCTGGTCAGAACACCGGGCGGCAACATCTATCATTCCGGTGATTCTCATTACTCCATCTATTTTGCCAAGCATGGCAAGGAAATCGCCAGAAAGTACGGCGGTGTTGATGTAGCTTTCGCTTCCTACGGCCTCAATCCGGTAGGCATTCAGGACAAGATGGAAACAACAGATGTTCTGAGAATGGCTGAAGCACTGCAGTGCAAGGTTGTTGTTCCGATCCATTGGGATGTATGGACAAACTTCCAGGCCGATCTGAATGAGATCAGTGTTCTCTGGTACATGAGAAAGGATCGTCTGGATTACAAGTTCCATCCGTTCATGTGGGAACCGGGCGGAAGATACATGTATCCGCGTGACAAGGAAAAGATGGCATATCATCACGACAGAGGCTTCGACGACTGCTTCGAGAATGAACCGAATGTTCCGTTCAGAAGTGTATTATGAGTGTTGATATGATTCAGGATTTCATCAAGGAGAAGCATTATGCTTTCTTTGATGAAGCATCAGACTGGAAAGATGCAATTCGCAAGGCATGTCAGCCAATTATTGAAGACGGAACTGTTGAGCCGGCCTATGCGGAGAACATCATTGAATGTGTTGGTAAATATGGACCTTACATTGTAATTCTGCCGGGTGTGGCAATGCCGCACTCCACCGAAGGGGGAGCTCTGGTTCATAAGACATGCATTTCCTTCATGAAACTGGCCAAGCCGGTCAGCTTCGATGAGAATGATCCGGAAAAGTGGGCGGATCTGTTCTTCACAATCGCTTCTGAAAATGCAGAAAAGCATCTGGCTGAAATGCAGCAGCTCGCAGGCATGCTGTCAGATGAAACTCTCGTTGAAAAGCTTCATAAGGTCACAAACAGGGACGAACTGCAGGCCCTGGGTGATTCATACAATCCTGAATAAGGGGATGGAAAGGAATAATTAGTTTTTATGGTAGTATGGACGTTCTTTGTCAATAACATTCTGACAAAACCGCAGTACATGGTAGGTCTGATCGTTCTGATCGGCTACCTGCTGCTTCGCAAGCCCTGGTACGATACCGTATCGGGTACAATCAAAGCCGTTGTCGGCTACATGATTCTCTCTATCGGTTCCGGCGGTATGATCAATACCCTCAAGCCGATCCTCTATGGCTTAGGCGGAAGATTCGGCCTGGACGCCATCATCATCGACCCGTATAACGGACAGAACGCCGTACAGGCTGCCGCAGATGCCGGTGATAAGATCGTCGGCGGACAGGCATTCGGTCAGGTCATGCTGTTAATGGCCATTGCCTTCATTGCCAACCTGGTTCTGGTCAGACTGAACAGAGTCACAAAGCTGAGATCTGTATTCACTACAGGTAACGTTCAGATCCAGCAGGCTTCCACAGCTTTCTGGCTGATTCTCTTCGCTCTGCCTTATCTGCGTACACATTCCACTCTGACTCTGATTGTCATGGCAGTTGTACTCGGTCTCTATTGGGCAGTCGGTTCCAATCTGCTTGTCGGTTATACACAGGAGCTGACGGATGGTGCCGGATTCTCTCTCGCCCATCAGCAGATGTTCGGTATTGCGATTTCTACAAAGCTGGCTGAAAAGATGGCTGCACATGATGCCAAGAAAGCGAAGGCCGGCAAGAAGAAGCCTTCTATCTGGGACAGAAAGCTCGAAGATCTTGAACTGCCTGGCTGGATGCAGATCTTCAACGATAACATGGTATGTACAGCGCTCATCATGACACTGTTCTTCGCCATCATCCTCTGCGTTGTCGGCAAGGAATACCTCGTCTCTCTGCAGCTGCTTACAGAAACAGACAGTTTCTTCTTCTACATCATCACAACCGCATTCTCCTTCGCGGCTAACCTGGCTATCCTGCAGCTTGGTGTTCGTACCATGGTTGCTGAACTGACCGTATCCTTCAAGGGTATTTCTGATAAGCTGCTGCCGAGTGCTGTTCCTGGCGTTGACTGTGCTGTATCCTTCTCCTTCGGTTCTCCGAATGCTGTAACGATCGGCTTCCTGTTCGGTGCTTTAGGTGAGATAATCGCCATGCTGCTGTTAGTTATCTTCCATTCTCCGACAATCGTTATCTGCGGATTCATCCCGATGTTCTTCGATAACGCTACAATCGCTGTCTATGCTAACTCCAAGGGCGGCACAAAGGCTGCCTGCCTGTTCCCGTTCATCTCCGGTTTTATTCAGGTATTCGGTTCTGCTTTCATCGCTACCTGGACTGGTCTTGCCAAGTACGGCGGATATCTCGGTATGTGGGACTGGGCTGTGATCTGGCCGGCATTCACTGTCGCCATGAAGTATCTCAGCTGGATCGGTCTGGCTCTTGTTGTAGTATTCCTGATTGCTATCCCGCAGATTCAGTATCGTAAGGATCCTGAACATTACTTCATGGAAGTCGATGACTGGGATGAATACAAGAAGGAAAAAGGCATTGTAATTGACTATTAAGTCAAATTGAAAAAATAGGAGGAAAAATTGATATGGCAAGTATTTTAGCATGCTGCGCAAATGGTTCCGGTACATCTTTAATGATGGCTATGACACTGGAAAAGGCTATCAAGGCCGAGGGCTGGAATGTCACAAAGACACATCACTGCTCTCTTTCTGAAGGCAAGAACACTGCGGTCAACTATGACATCGTTCTCTGCCCGCAGAACTTCACAAATATGTTCAAGGACGCTGAGGCCAAGGGCGTCAAGGTTATCGGCCTCAGAAACGTCATGTCCCAGAAGGAAATGGTCGAAAAGATCAACGCTTCCGGCGTGAACCTGAAGTAAAACAAGCACTTCCTGCCGGTATTTCCGACAGGAAGTTTCTTTTCTAGAAAGGATGAATAAGAAAATGAAACTGAATAAGACAGCTGTACATGAGCTGGAGAAGTGCTATGCCATTGCTCCTCTGCATTATCAGAACAAAGAGCATATCCTTGTCGCTGCAGAGAAGGTAAACAAGTGTCTGTTATTTGATCTGGACGGCAATCTGGAAGATACCATCTGGGATGAGCCGGGCGGAACCATGTCGATGGTACAGGTTCCCGGTTCTGATGGCTGGTTCCTGGCTACCCATCAGTTCTACAGCCCCAATGACGGTGCCAAGGCACACATTGTCTTAGTCAGACCGTCTGAAGCAGGCTGGACGGTTACCAATATCAGCGATCTGCCGTTCTGCCACAGATTCTCCATTCTCAAGGGCAAGGACCAGAACTATCTGATTGCCTGCACAATCAAGGGTGCACATGAGTATAAAGAAGACTGGCGTACACCGGGTGCCATCTATGTGGCTGAGCTGCCGGCTGACATCGAGAACTACAATGAGAATCATCAGATTGTCTGGACAAAACTGCTGGATGGTCTGTTCCATAACCATGGCTATGCGACCGATACGGAAAACGGCAGTGAATACGCTTTAGTTGGTACTGATAACGGTGTATTCAAGGCTGTTCCGCCGGAAAAGAAGGGTGAAACATGGACCCTGGCTCAGCTGACCCGTGAAGAAGCTTCTGACATGGTTGCTGTTGACTTCGATCAGGATGGCCAGAAAGAACTCATCACCATCGCTCCGTTCCATGGCGATCATATCAAGATCTACCATAAGAATGAAACAGGCGTATATGAGAATGTATGGGAATGCCCGTTTACGACAGAAATGGCACATGCCATCTGGCCGGTAGATGATCGTACTGTACTGATCGGTCACCGCAAGGGTGAAAGAAGAACAATGGCCTTCTATTACAAGGATGGCTATCAGGTAGAAGTTCTGGAAGAACATACCGGCGCAGCGAATCTGTTCTCCTTTGTAAAGGATGGAAAGATCAGAGTTGTTGCGACAAACCGTGAAATCAATGAAATCGCATTTTACGATCTGGAGAAATAAAACATGGATAACAATGAACTGAAAAAGCATGCGGCACATATCCGCATGAACATCATCAAGGAAGTATCCACGGCCCAGTCCGGTCA
>ONOV01000102.1 GCA_900319505.1 uncultured Erysipelotrichaceae bacterium | reverse complement strand
TCACACTGTTTTCTGACTGCTTCGATGTTTTCCCTCAGTCTGTTCAGATCCGGGTTGTACAGAATGATTTCCGTCAGTATTTTCATGAATTCATTTTAACATGATCAGCGGTAAACGCCGGATGTATTCTGACCGCTGCCGAAAACTGCATTCACACAGACACATGTCATCTGACCCATAAGAAAAGAGACTGCCGCAGCCTGTGCATGTCTTCATGCATGACTGTTACAGTCTCTTTAAAGCTTATGTCAGGACAGGTTCATATCCTGACCATACCAGCCGACATCTTCATCTTTCCAGCCGATACTGATCAGATAGTGCGCTTCCGCATAATTTGTTGTGTAATGATGGTTGTTGGCAAATTTGTTCGGATTATAGACACGATAGACCGGTACACCTGTTTCAGCTTCTGAATACCAGCCGATGCCTTCATAATTCCATCCCTGTTTGATCAGATTGTTTCTCTCAGCAATCTTTGTTGTGTAATGATGTTCACCGCCCTTTGCATTATACATACGGTAAACGGGTGTGTGAGAAGCGTTCGGAGCATACCAGCCAAGGCCTTCATCATTCCATCCGACCGCTTTCAGATGATCTCTTTCAGCAGCTGATGCCGTATAGAAATGTTCTCCGCTATTAGGATTGTAGAGACGGTACATGCTGTGTGATCCATCCGTGACAACGTTCAGCACAGATTCAAATGTCTGCTTGCCAAGTTGTACCTGCAGCTTGCATGTGCCTTCCGTAACCCCGGTAATCTTTCCATCGCTCACTGTAGCAATTGACTCATCATCGGTTGTGTAATTGATGCCGCCATTGATCATGACAGAAACATCGCTTGCTGACTCATCCAGAACAGCAGAGCAGAACGCTTCCGGTATGTCCACTGTATCTTTGACTGTTACACTCATTGATTTAGCTGTATTGAAATAGCCATAATGAATACGTGATTCAGAGACTTCCATGGATACACTCTTCTTATCAAGACATGTCGGTACTTCAGCTGTTCCGGTAGAAGGTCCGAATTCCTGAACCCAGAAATACGTGCCTCCTACATCAACACAGGCAATACCGATTGCCTGATAATCACCAAGCATATTTCTTCTGTGCCCCTGTCTTTCATAATTCGCACTTTCTTCCTTCCACATATCAAATGTTGCAGAAACAGAAGGCGTACCGGCAGCGATATTTTCTGCATAGGACATACCGCCGTTGGAACTCAGGCATGTAAAGCATGGTGTTCCGTTCGGTCTTGTATGAGAGAAGCTTGCGGCAATTTCAGCAGCTCTCTGCATGGCAATTTCTTCCAGTCCATAGTCAAAGGTCAGCCTGCTCTCCTTAATGTTTTCTGTTTTTGTCGTGTTTCCTGCATTCCAGTACCAGGCATCCCCACTGGTACGGAAGTCATTTACATAGGCGACCATGTCTTTGGCTTTATCCTGATGGTACTGTACATTTTCAAGATACGCTGAATAATAGCCAGAGCTGGATGTGCTTCCAGTGCCGGAAGAGGTGACATCTTCCGCCTGCACCGGAACAGCACTGAAAACCAGAACAGCCGAAGCTGTCAGAGCGAGAAGCTTTCTCATTAACTTTCCCTTCATTATGTTTATTCTCCTTTTCCTTCTTGGTTAACATAATGATATACCATTTTCTTCTCTTTCAAGGACAAATCAGAATCATTTTTTTACGACAAAACCCGGCGCATTTCTGCACCGGGTTCATGAAAAATCATTTAATTCTTTGCAGCACCACTCAGCTTACGCAGTTCAAATCCCTTGTCAGTTGAGAAATTCGGACTGTAGTAAGGATCACCTTTGGCAAAGATCTCCGGCCACTTATTACGGAAAATCTCTGATTCCTTTTCCAGTCTCGCCTTCTTTTCAGGGGTATCTTCATAGCCTCTGGAAATGGACTCGTAGTGATGCCATAAAGAGAATGCATCACAGACATTGTAGAGACCAAGCTGTCTCAGCTTCAGACAGAGATCTACATCGTTGTAGGCAACTGCCAGATCTTCATCAAAGCCGTTTACCTTTTCAAACAGCTCTTTCTTTACCATCATGCAGGCACCGGTAACTGCGCTGTAATTGGCACAGACTAACGGCCTCTGCATATAGCCGGGTTCCATCTTACCGATATGCTGGAAAGCATTATTGGCAACCCCGCCAAGCCCGATGATCACACCGGCATGCTGGACGGTATCATCCTCATACAGCAGCTTGGCACCGGCCGCACCGGTATAAGGCAGCTGGCAGTGCCCGACAAGCTCGGTAATAGAATCCCTGGCAATCATCTCCGTATCGTTATTCAGGAACAACAGATACTCGCCTTTGGCTTCTTTAACACCGAAGTTGTTGATGGCGGAGTAATTGAATGTCCTGCCCGGCCATGTCACTACATGCACATTGCCATGTGCTGCCTGAACTTCCTTGTAGTAGTCAAAGATCTCAGACGTTGTACTGTTGTTTTCCACAACAATAACTTCAATGTTCTTATATTCGTTGACATTGAACAGAGAATCAATGCATCTCTTCAGGGTTTCCTTGCCATCCTTGTTAGGAATAATAACAGAGACAAGCGGATTGTCCTTGATCGTATAGTAGACATGGTAATAGCCATAGAAAGGCTTATACATCTTTACCGTTGCTTCATA
>ONOV01000172.1 GCA_900319505.1 uncultured Erysipelotrichaceae bacterium | reverse complement strand
TTCCTCTTCTTCATCCTCATGACGGTGGGAAGTATGAGCTCCTTCTCCCAGGTCATGATCTTCTTTCACATCCGAAAGTTCCGCCGTATTCAGCTGTTTGGTTGTTTCGGCTGTTTCAGGTGTATCAAAGCGTCTTGTATCGCCCAGGGTCTGCGTTGCGCTGGCATCTGAAGCAAAAGGAATGGTTGCACTGCCTTCCGCCGCCTGGCTGCTCCCGGCAATATTTACCGGTGCAACAAAGGTCATTGTATTATCCAGCAAAGCAGCCAGATCCACATGAAACAGCATGGCAATCTGCTTAAGCTGATCAATACCGGGAATACTGTTGCCGTTTTCCCAGTTCATGTACTCCGCCACCGGCACCATCAGCCGGCTGGCGATTTCGCTCTGTGTCAATCCGCTGCTGGTCCGCAGCAGATGAAGTTTTTCCGGAAGTCTGTTGCTCATTGCACACCTCTATCATTACGTCACATATTCTACTGATAAAGTAAAGCTATTTCAATTGATGACGCATACACAAGCATTATACCACCACAAAAAAAGGCGGAAGGATTACCCTTCCGTCTTTCCATTAATGGTTTCGCGATTACTTAACGTTAGCGAAGTACTTGATTGTACGAACCATCTGAGAAGTATAGGAGTTCTCGTTATCGTACCAGGAAACAGTCTGTACTTCGTATGTGTCGTCGTCAATCTTGTTGACCATTGTCTGAGTAGGATCAAAGATGGAACCATGTGTTTCATCGATGATATCACTGGAGACAATCTCATCTGTTGCATATGCGAAGGAATCAGACTCAGCAGCCTTCATAGCAGCATTGATCTTGTCAACAGTAACGTCCTTGCCCTTGACAACGGAGAACAGCAGTGTTGTGGATCCTGTAGGAACCGGAACACGCTGAGCAGCACCGATCAGCTTGCCATCAAGTTCAGGCAGAACCAGACCGATAGCCTTAGCAGCACCGGAAGATGTAGGAACGATGTTCTGAGCAGCTGCTCTGGAACGACGCAGGTTACCCTTTCTCTGAGGTCCATCGAGAATCATCTGATCGCCTGTGTAAGCATGAACTGTGCACATAATGCCAGACTCAATCGGGAATGTGTCGTTCAGTGTCTTAGCCATAGGAGCTAAGCAGTTTGTTGTGCAGGAAGCAGCAGAAATAATTGTGTCTTCCGGAGTCAGTGTCTTTTCGTTAACGGAGAAGACGATTGTCTTCAGGTCCTTTCCAGCAGGAGCGGAAATAACGACCTTCTTGGCACCAGCATCGATATGAGCCTGAGCCTTAGCCTTGGATGTATAGAAACCTGTGCACTCGAGAACAACGTCAACGTTCAGTTCGCCCCAAGGCAGATTATGAGCATCCGGCTCCTTGTAGATACGGATTTCCTTTCCGTCAACAGTGATTGTACCAGCTTCATCATCGCAGGAGATTTCATGATCCCACTTGCCATGAGTTGTATCGTGCTTCAGCAGATAAGCCAGCATGGAAGGCTTTGTCAGATCGTTGATAGCAACGACTTCATAGCCTTCGGATACGAACATCTGTCTGAAAGCAAGACGGCCGATACGACCGAAACCATTAATTGCAACTCTTACATCTGTCATATTGTCTTAATTTAGACCTCCTTATGTTGCGTTTAAATTATAGATTGCGCGCTTGATTCCGTCAATGTAAACAGGACGCATTTCACCGCATCTTTACTTGGTTTTCAGCGATTGTGCAAAGTTGCGTTTCTCAGAACGTTTCATTGCAGTTGAGCGGTCTGTGTGCGGCCGCCAGGGCATCTTTGACATTATGAGCATCCACGTGAAACAGCTTGTTGAACAGCGCATAATTATTGACCCTTACCATCATCGTGGAATATTCCTTCTTCTGCGCCTGCGGCAGCAGGAAGGAAAGGTTCTCCGCCCGGGAAACATGAAAATGAACCCGCGGTCTCTCCGCCAGGCATGCATTAAGCAGCTTGCTCAATGCCCTTGAATCCAGATAGACAAGCTCATCAATATAGAGATCCGACCCTACCATCCTTAAAGCCGCATATCCGTCAATTCTGTCCTGCTCATTGAAATAGCCGAAGATCTTGCCGCCCTGGGCAATGATCTCTTCCTTATAGGTAATGAAATCCTCCAGGCTCCGGGCATAGAAACCGGAAAATCTTCTGATGTATACGTTGTATACCTTCAGCATATCCAGTGCCTTGATATCATACGCTACGCCGAAAGTCGGAATACGCTTGAGATCAGATCGCTGAATCATATACGCACACCGGTCATACGCCTTACGGAAACCGAACGGCTCATACAGAGAAGGATCTTCACTTCTTAACAGCGTCAGCAGCTCACTGTGTTCCGCCGCATCCGTCAATGTATTCATCAGATCATGCATATGCCCCTTATTGCGGTATTCCGGCAGCGTGCATATCCCTGTGAGCATGCTTGTCTCCAGCACCTTGCTGTTGAACATCAGGGCATGTTTATTGCGGCACAGTGAGCCGGCAATTTCATCACCCTCCATGGACAGCCAGCAGTTCTCCGGCTTCCAGATCTTCTTGAAATAGAAATCAATATAGGCAGGATCCTCCTGCGGGAAACTGATCCGCCACATCTCTTTCACCCGGGCCAGATCCTCCTGCTTTGCTTTAACGATCATGCTTTTCCTCCCTGCTGCTTATCAGTATAGCTTTTCTCACGTACCTCATCAGCACTTTTCCTGCCTCTTTCAATCATCCGCAGTGTCCCAAGCCATCCAATCACACCCATTAATGTCACCACAATGACAAACGGCATCAGCGCTCTGTCATACAGTACAGCACACAGCTGGATGACAATAATCACACTCCAGTAAATCACATGCCTACGCATGTCTGATCTTTTCCGCTTCTTCATGTATTCTCACCAGCCTGTGCTTCATGCCGCTCTTGGACACCGAACTGCCGTTTTTCTGCTGGTAGATTTCACACAGTTCCAACAGACTCGCCTCCGGATTCTCCAATCGCACCAGCGCGGTTTTCTGCAGCTTCTCATCCATATGTTTCAGCCTGCCGGCATCCGTGAGCACCTGAATATCCTCCAGCTGGGATCTGGCGGCGGTCTGTGTCTTGACTTCATTTGCCACATCACAGTTGTTAAGACGCGTCAGAGAGTTGGTGAAATCTCTGGAAATACGGATGTTTTCAAAGTTCATGACCGCTTCATTCGCCCCGGTCACTCTGAGAAAATCCGCAATCTTCTCCGCCGCCTTCACATAGACAATCCAGTGCCCTCTTCTTTCAATCCTGCGGGCATGGATATCAAACCGTTCCATTAATTCCATGAGATAAGCCGCATGCTTTTCATTATTGGCAGTAATCTCCAGATGATAATTCGTCTTCTCCGGCGGATTCACACTGCCTCCGGCCATGAACGCCCCGGCAAGATACGCCCGGACATTGGAATCATTGGCCGTAATCTTCATTAACGGCTTTTCCAGAAGTCCCCGGGAAGAGTAGATGCCTAAATCCTTGAGAATATCCATGGCCCCCGACAGAATGCGAAGTCCATATACAAGATTCTTATTCAGATTCATGCGCCGGCGGATCGACAGATCCATATCCACCCCATAGCGGGAACGCACCAGGCTGTAGATCGTCCGGGCTACAGCCGCATTCTCAACGGTCACCACAATGGTCAGACCGCGGTTGGAAAACGACAGGGAGGAACACATCAGGATAAGCGCGGAAAGACAGGCCCGGGCATCATTGCCCGTCCTTTCTTCCTTGGCAATTTCATTCTTTACTTCTGATGAGAACGACATTTCTTCTCCTTATCCAGATCATCCACCAGCGCTTCCACCGTCTTTTCAATCTTGGCCGCATCATGGCGGATCAGTCCATCCCTGAAATTCAATAACGGCACCTTCACCACTTCATAGTCATGGTTCCGTTTTGAACAGCGCACCACCTGCTGGTGTTCTTCTTCATAATGTTCCCGGATCTTCTTCGGGATCCTGTCATTTGCCATGATCACCTTATCTACCTGTACACCATGTTTGTTCAGGGCCTCTACATGCGCTTCCATGTCATAGCCATCCGTTTCCCCCGGCTGGGTCATGGCATTGCAGAAGTAAACCTTCTCCGCCTTTGATTCATACAGCGCATCCTGTATCTCCGGAATAATCACATTGGGCAGCACACTGGTATACACCGAACCAATGCCGTAGATAATCAGATCCGCCCGGCGGATCGCATCCACCGCTTCATCCGTAGCGTGTACTTCATCCATATAGAACACCCTGTTGATATGGTTGTCGATATGAGGAATATTGGCCTCTCCGGCCACAATCACATTGTCTTCCATGCGGGCATACAGCGTAATCACCTGGGTTGTGGCCGGAATAATCTCACCCTTTACATTCAATACATCATCCAGCTCCTTGACCGCATCAAAGAACGAACCGGTCTGCCGGGTCAATGCCGTCAGGATCAGATTGCCAAGATTATGTCCTGCCACATCCTCTCCCTTACCCTCGGGATCATCAAACCGGTAGTTCATGAGATTGGAGAACAGAGTTTCCTTATCCGCCAGAGCAATCATGACATTGCGGATATCGCCCATGGCGGGAATATTGAACTGTCTTCTCAGCCTTCCCGTCGATCCGCCATCATCCGCAACCGTGACAATTGCGGAGATATGAATATTGGGAATATGCTTGATGCCGCGGCAGATCTGGGCCTGTCCATGACCGCCGCCGATCACGACAACTCTACGCTTCATTCTGGATCCAGTGGGCCTTGTCACGATGGTCCTTGAAACAGTGATACTTTGTCTTGTAATGATCATACAGGAAGTTGGTAATGGTCACTGAACGATGCTGGCCGCCCGTGCAGCCGATCGCTACCGTAAAGTGATTCTTGCCTTCCTTCTGATACTGTTCAAAAGCATAGTCAAGGAAAGATAAAAGACGGCTGATGAACTCCTTTGTCTCCGGCTTATCCATGACATAGTCATACACAATCTTGTCATCACCCGAATACGGTCTTAATGACACCACCCAGAACGGATTGGGCAGAAATCTGACATCAATCATCAGATCCGCATCCATCGGCACCCCGAACTTATACCCGAACGAAACAAATGAAATACTGAAGGAAGGCATGGCTGACCTTGAGAAATACTGCTCAATCTTCCTTCTGTATTCCTTCTCACTCAGAAAAGACGTATCAATCGTCACAAACGAATTATTCACATTCCGGGCAAACATCTGCCGCTCCACACTGATCGCTTCTTCCAGCGTATTGCATTGATTGCTCAGCAGCAGCGGATGCATTCTTCTGGTACTCTTGTACCTTCTGAGAATCACGCTGTCGCTGGCATCCAGATACAGCACGGATATCTGCATATTCTGCCCCTTGAGCCCTCTTAAAAAAGCCGGAAAATCCTCGGC
>ONOV01000167.1 GCA_900319505.1 uncultured Erysipelotrichaceae bacterium | reverse complement strand
TCTTTCTGCCGCATACCTATCTGTCTTCCTTTGTGTTTTTTGCGGCGGCCTATACGCTTGAGATCAGCTTTCAGCCGCTCTTGAGTTCTCTGTGCCTGCAGTTCAGCGACCATGGCTATGACATTAACTTCGGCATTGCCCGGGCAGCCGGCTCTTTCGGTTATGCCTGTGCCGCTCTGTTCATGGGCAATCTGACGGAGCAGTATGGGGCAGAGATCATTCTGCCGCTATTGATCGGCGTGTACGGCATCATGATTGTACTGACACTGTTTCTTCCAGTGCCTGAGGGCAGGCGGAAAGAAGACATGCATGAAGCGAATCAGCCCTCCTCTTTAAAGCAGTTTTTTCACCGCTATCATCGTTTCATGACGGCGGTAACAGGATTCAGCCTGCTCTGGTTCATGAACAGCATTCTCGGTACCTATATGATCTATTTCATAGACTACTATCATGGTACGGCTGCCCAGATGAGCCGGTGTTTTTCCATCATGGCGTTTGCAGAGATTCCCGCCATTGTCATGGGAAGCTTCCTGATGCGCAGGATGGGAGCGGGATGGATGCTGAGAGTCAGTGCCATCGGTGCACTTGCCAAGGATGTTCTTTTCTTCTGTGCTCCGGATGTCACCTGTTTCATGTGGACAAATCTGCTTCACTTCTTCCAATCCGGCTTCTATCAGGTGGCGGCGGTATATTTCTGCTATTCGATTGTACAGCCGCAGGATATTGTCAAAGGGCAGTCATTTCTGACTATCTTTGTTTCAGGAATCTGTTCGGTTGCGGCCAATTATATCGGCGGTATCCTGATTGATACGGTCAGTATCCCGGTGATTTATCTGGTCGGTATTGCATGCAATATCGCAGCACTTGTCATCATATGGATTGCCGTGGATCCCCATCGGTTTGCAAAGGAGAAGATCAGACGGATCTGAACCGTCTGTTCATTCATCATGAAAAACAGACCGCAGGCATCATCGACTGCAGGTGGTTCAGATCATGGTGATCCGGAATCACTTTGGCAGAGAAAAAGATGCCTTGCGGCATCTTAATGGGATAATTCTTCAGCTTTCTTAATGCAGCGCTCATTGGCCTCGTGGATGACATCTGCGAGGTTCTTTTCCTTGAAGGCATTGACGGCTTCAATGGTTGTGCCGCCTTTGGTGGCAACTTCATCAATGAAATCTGACAGAGGCTTGTTTTTATCTCTCTGCAGTAGTTCACCAGAACCAACCACTGTCTGTACCAGCAGAGCTCTGGCACTTTCCTCATCAATACCGCGGCTGACGGCATCTTCCAGAATACACTGTACAAAGTAATAGATATAGGCCGGAACAGAACCATGGACAGCGACGATATCATTCATCTTGTCTTCCGGAATGGTACGGGCGGTGCCCATTTCCTCAAACATCTGGAAGACGAAGTCATATTCATCTGCCTTGCAGTTGGAAGACATGCATAAGGCGGTGGCACCGGACTGAATCTGCAGCGGGGTGTTTGGCATGGCCCGGATGATCATGGTGTCTTCACCGAGAACCTCCTGCATATGGGCAATGGAAAGGCCGGTCACAATGGAAAGCACGCATTCCGGATGCGCATCTTTGATGGCATTCAGAGCAGCGTCGGCTTTGGCCGGGGTCATGGCAAGCACGACAATGTGGCTCTTTTCCGCTACTTCCTTTTCACTTGCCGCAAGACCGAACCGCTCTTCCTTTGCGGTCTTCATGTTTTCCTGATGGTGGTCATACACCAGAATTCTGAAGCGTTCGATGTAATCAGATGCGGCACAGCCCCGGGCAATTGCCATGCCCATGTGGCCGCAGCCGATAAAGCCGAGCATATAAGGTTTAGTCGTTCTCATTTCCGTATTTCTCCTTTTCCATACAGGTGATACGTATAGGTTGTCAATGCCTTGAGCCCCATCGGACCTCTGGCATGAAGTTTCTGGGTTGAAATGCCGATTTCCGCACCCAGACCGAATTCAAATCCATCCGTAAAGCGGGTCGATGCATTCACATACACACAGGCACTGTCCACGCCGTTCATGAACTTTTCCGTTTCAGATGGATCCTCAGTGATGATCGCATCGGAATGGTGGGTGCCGTGTTTTTCAATATGAGCAATGGCTGCTTCCGTATCTTTGACAATGCCGATATTGACAATCAGATCATTGTATTCCGTGTCAAAGCAGTCAGGTGCGCCCGGCAGGATGTCAGAACACAGCTGTACGCTTCTTTCATCCCCGTACATCTTAACACCATGTGCCTTGAATGCGGCGGCGATCTCAGGGATAAAACGGTCTGCGATTTCTTCTTCCACCAGCAGTGTTTCCATGGCATTGCAGACGGAAGGACGCTGGCATTTGGCATTGATGATGATCTTTTCCGCCATGGCAAAATCCGCCGTCTTTTCCACATACACATGGCAGATGCCGGCACCGGTTTCAATCACCGGTACTTTGGCGTGTTCTACAACACTCCGGATCAGTCTTCTTGAACCCCTGGGAATCAGCACATCAAGATATTCCCGGCAGGCCATGAACCGGGCCGTCTCTTCATGGGATATCTTTTCTGCCAGCATGACACTGTCCGCACTGACGCCGTTTTCCTGCAGTACTTTCTTCAGCACCGATACAATGGCATAGCTTGTTTCATAGGATTCCTTACCGCCTTTGAGCACACAGGCATTGCCGCTTTTCAGACACAGGGCAGCACAGTCCGCCGTCACATTTGGCCGGGCTTCATAAATGATGCCGATGACGCCTAAGGGAACACTGATCTTTTTAAGATGAATGCCGCTGGCAATGATTCTGTCTTCCAGTACATCATGAATCGGATCCGGCTGCAGTGACAGCTGACGGACGCCTTCCGCAATCTTTGCAATGCGTTTTTCATCGACATAGAGCCGATCCAAAAGAGAAGCGGACATACCGTCAGCCTCTGCGGCTGCCATGTCTGATTCATTTGCGTGGGTGATGGCACTGCTGTTTGACAGCAGTCCATCCGCAAACCCGGTGAGAATTCTGTTTCTTGTGTCGTTATCCGTATTGCGCAGGGCGGCGGAAGCCTGCTTTGCCCTTTTTGCCATTTCAATAATATCCATACAGGACCTCCATTTCTTTTCAGGGAAGTGTATTCCTTTCCGTCTATAAATAAAGGGAAGGGGTTTGAGACATTATAATACATAAGCAGATGCAGGGTGGAAGTGAGCGGATAAAAAAGGATAGAATAAAAGGGATGAAAATACTGAAATGCTGGATTGAACATCCGGTCCGCATGCTGGATCGGACATTTACCTATATCAGTGAAGAAGAAGTGGAGCCTGGCTGCCGGGTGATGGTTGATTTCAACCACCGCCATCTGATCGGCTTTGTGGAATCTGTTGAGGAAACAGAGAAGAGTACGCAAGAGATCAGTGCAGCGGCGGGCTTTGCTGTCAAACCGGTGGAAGCGGTCATCGACCATGAATCCTTACTGACAGATGAACTGCATGAGCTTGCCCTTACCATGAAACAGGACAATCTCTGTCCGGCCATTGCCTGTTTCCAATGCATTCTGCCGGCCAAACTCAAGCCGGCTGGAAAGATTCAGACCGTTGTACAGGAAAAGTGGGTACGGGTCAGTGATCAGGAAGTATCATTAACCCCGAAACAGCTTGCCATGTATACCATGGTTCAGCAGAAGGGCGAAGTACGCTATAAGGACTGTCGTAAAATATCACCTTCTATTCTTGCCAGACTGATTGAAAAGGGTGCTTTTACTGTATCAGTCAGGGAAAGAGAAGCCATTTCCAATGCCCATGCCATTGCGGCTTCTTCCATTGTTCTGACGCCCCGCCAGAAGGCGGTGCTGAAAGAAATCAATACTTCGGATGATCCCGTATATCTATTAAGAGGCGTGACCGGGGCAGGCAAGACGGAAATCTATCTGCAGCTGGCGGCTGAAGCCCTTGCCCAGGGCAGACAGGTACTTCTGCTGGTGCCGGAAATCGGCCTGACCCCGCAGATGATAGCACGGGTGAAAGCACGGTTCGGCAATGAACTTGCTATTTATCATTCCGGTCTTTCCGATCAGGAAAAGTATGAACAGTACCGCAAGGTGAAACAGGGACAGGCATCCATTGTCGTAGGCACCCGCAGTGCCGTATTCCTGCCGTTTGAAAATCTCGGTCTGATTGTCATGGATGAAGAACAGGATGCCTCCTATAAACAGGAAACACAGCCTGCCTATCACTGCCGGGATATCGCCATTCATAGAGGCAGATACCACCATTGCAAAGTCATTCTCGGCTCAGCCACCCCGACCCTGGATTCCTATGCCAGAGCTTTGAAAAACGTCTATCATCTTGTGGAAATGCCGGAGCGCATCAATCAGAGCCTGCCGGAAGTCACGGTAGTGGATATGAAAAGTGAGGGCAGAAACGGCGGCGATATGATCCTGTCCGATCTTCTCAAGGCAAAGATGGCAGAACGCCTGCAGAACCATGAAAGAATCATCCTGATGCTGAATCGAAGAGGCTATAACACCGTACTGCGCTGCCGCAGCTGCGGGAAAGTCATCACATGCCCCCATTGCGATCTGGCCATGAGCTACCATCGTCAGATCAACCGCATGAAATGCCATGCCTGCGGCTATGAAATGGCGGTGCCGAAAGTCTGTCCCGAATGCGGCTCGCATGACGGGTTCATGAATTACGGTTTCGGTACGGAAAAGCTGGAAGAGGAAGTCAGAAGACTGTTTCCACAGGCATCCGTACTGCGTATGGATGCGGACACAACCGCCCGCAAGGATGCCCATGAGAGAATTCTGAAGGCATTCAACGATGGAAAAGCCGATATTCTTCTGGGCACCCAGATGATTGCCAAAGGCCTCGACTTTCCGGAAGTGACGCTGGTTGGCATCATTAATGGCGACAACGGTCTGGCCCGAACTGACTTTCGCAGCTGTGAAAGCACATTTGATCTGCTGATGCAGGCAGCCGGACGCAGCGGCCGGGGACAGGCAAAGGGAGAAGTCATCTTTCAGGTATTCAACCCGGACCACTATGCAGTTGTCTGTGCTGCAAAGCAGGATTATCTGTCTTTTTTCAAAGAAGAGATGAAATTCCGCTATATCGGCCAGTATCCTCCTTATACGTATCTGATCAGTCTTTTGATCCGTGATCGGGATCAGCACAAGGTGGATGCGACTGCCTTATATCTCAAGGCATCCCTGCATGGCTCATACCGGGTGATCGGCATCATTCAGCTTCTGAAGATCAATGATTACTGCCGCTCCCGCATAGTATTGAAGGGGAAGAATCCCGATGAAATGAAAAATGATGTCCGCCAGGCGCTGCAGGCAGATCCCAAAGCTCTGCAGGCAGCTGTGCTTGTGGATGTCAATCCGATGAATCTGGAGTGATCATATGGCTGATGAAATGAGAAAATATGCCCTTGATGTCATTGAAAGGGTTATGAAGGAACATGCCTATGCGGCCATCCTGATGCGCAACAGTCCGATAGAGCGTGCGCATATGCCTTTTGTTTCTGAACTGGTCTATACCACGCTGCGCAACATGACGCTTCTGGAAGAACAGTGGAAACCCTTTGTCCATGGCCGCATCCGTCCCCGCACTAGATATCTGCTGGATATGAGTGCCTGTGAACTTTTCTTCATGGAAAAAGTGCCGGCCTATGCCGTATTTTCCACTTCTGTTGAATTATGCAGCAGGCATGAAAAAGGCTTTGTCAATGCTGTCCTGCATCAGATGGAGAAAAGGGGGCTGGTAAAAAGCAGTGATCCGGCCGTCAACACCTCCCACCCGGAATGGCTGTACCGCATGTGGAAAGCACATTATGGAGAAGAGACAGCCGGGAAGATCATGCAGGCAGATCAGATGCCCGCCCGTGTTTACGGCCGGATCAATACCCTGAAAACAGACCGTAAGACACTGGAAGAAGCTGGTGCTGTCTTTGTGAATGATATCAGCTTTACGATGAAGGACAATCCGCTGGTCCATCCGCTGTTTCAGCAGGGCTGCTATGTCATCCAGGACATTCATGCGGCACAGGCTGCTGTTCTGCTGGATGTGAAGCCGGGCATGCGGGTGCTGGATGCCTGTGCGGCACCGGGAACAAAGAGTCAGGAAATTGCCATGTTCATGCATAATGAAGGAGAGCTGGTGTCGGGGGAGCTGTATGAAAGCAGAGCCCGTCTGATTGAAGAACTGATGGAAAGAACGGGTGTGGCAGTCTGTACCGTACAGGTAAAGGATGCCTCGATCAAAGACCAGTATGAAGAAGGAGGTTTTGAGCGTATCCTGCTGGATGTACCCTGTTCCGGCCTTGGTGATCTCAAGCATAAGCCGGAGATCCGCTGGCATGAAACACCGGAAGATCTGGATGCGATTGTCAAAGTACAGAAGAATATTCTGGAAGCCAATGCCCCGTATCTGAAAGCCGGGGGCATCATGGTCTACAGTACCTGTACGCTCAACCGCAAGGAGAATGAAGGACAGGTACAGGCCTTTCTGAAAACCCATCCGGAATATGAACTGCGGCAGGAAAGAACGTATTTTCCCTATGAGGATGAGGGGGATGGGTTCTACGCTGCTAAACTTCAAAAGCATGAATGAGAAATCATGTTAGAATAGGACAGTATGCAGACAATATATGATTATGATTTGAAACAGCTGGAAGACGTTCTGGCTGTATATGGACAGAAGCCTTACCGGGCAAAACAGATGTACAGCTGGCTGTACCGGAAAAGAGCAGTATCGTTTGATGAGATGACGGATCTGCCTGCTTCTCTGATTGAACAGCTGAAAGAACAGTATGTGATCATGCCGGTGAAGGAAGTTGACCGGCAGGTATCGCATGATGGAACGATGAAGTTCCTGCTTGAACTGGCGGACGGTTCCAGCGTGGAAGCTGTGCTCATGCATTTTGATTATGGAGAAAGCCTTTGTGTATCCAGTGAAATCGGCTGCAACATGGGCTGTACGTTCTGTGCTTCGGGTCTTTTGAAAAAGCAGAGAAACATGACAGCCGGAGAGATGACTGGTGAAGTCATGTATGTGCAGAAGCTGCTGGATGAGATGGGCAGAAGGGTGGACAACATTGTCATCATGGGAACGGGTGAACCGTTTGATAATTACGATAATGTGATGCGCTTCTGCCGGATTGTCAACAGTGATCTCGGGTTAGCAATCGGAGCACGCCACATCACCATCAGCACCTGCGGCATTGTCCCGCGCATCAACGACTTTGCGGCCGAACATGTTCAGTATAATCTGGCCGTCTCTCTGCATGCTTCCAATGATGAGCTCAGAAGACAGCTCATGCCCATTGATAAAGCCTATCCGCTGGATGAGCTCATGAAGGCATTGAAAGCCTACAGTGTCGATAATCACAGAAGACTGACCTTTGAATATATTCTGCTTCACGGGGTCAATGATCTGGATCAGAATGCCATTGAACTGGCCCGGCTGATTCACGGCATGAATGCCTATGTCAATCTGATTCCCTACAATGAAGTAGATGAAAACGGCTATCACTCCACCGATGCGAAAACTGCCCTTCATTTCTATGATGTGCTGATGAAGCACGGCGTCAAGGCAACCCTCAGAACAAGACACGGGGAGGATATTGATGCAGCCTGCGGTCAGCTGAGGGCCAGACACGAAAAAGAAAAGGCAGATCAATGAAGTACTATGGAATGACAGATAAAGGCAAGATGCGGCGCAGCAATCAGGACAGCTATGTCATCGCCCATAACGGGGCCGGTGACCTTTTTGCGCTTGTCTGCGACGGCATCGGCGGCAATCTCGGGGGAGATGTGGCAAGCCGGATGGCGGTCAATTATTTTTCGGTTGCCTTTGCCGAGAATAACGGTTTCAAGGAATCGGATGATGTCAGGGCCTGGCTGCGCAACGGGGTGAAGGAGGTCAACCGGCAGATCTATGAAACCGGACAGAACAACCCTCGGCTGCATGGAATGGGAACAACCTTATGCGGGGCCGTACTGACCAGTGTAGGCCGGTTTATCGTCAATGTCGGCGATTCCCGATGCTATGCCTTCAGGGACAATGGTGAATTCCGTCAATTGACCATGGACCATTCGCTGGTCAATGACATGATCATGCATGGGGAACTCACCCCCGAACAGGCCAAGACCTATTCCCGCAAGAACGTACTCACCAATGCCATCGGCGTATGGGAATCCGTCCGGTCGGATATTGATGTGCACGATGAGGATATGAACGGACTTCTGCTGTGTTCCGATGGACTGACTTCTTATGTGGATGAAAAGAGAGTGCGTTCCATTGTGCTCAACCACGAACTGGATCCGGCTCTGAGAGCCAGACGCCTGATCAAGGAAGCACTGGATGCAGGCGGCTTTGATAATGTGACCGTCATCCTGATTGATCTGGAGGAGGGTGATCAAAGATGAGCAGCACGAAGAATATGATTGCCGGCCGTTATGAAGTTGTTCAGCATATCGGTCAGGGCGGCATGGCTGATGTATTTCTGGCGGTGGATACGATTCTCAACCGTCAGGTTGCGGTCAAGATTCTGCGTGCAGATCTGTCTACCGATACAGTCAGCATCCTGCGGTTTGAGCGGGAAGCCCAGGCCGCTACCGCTCTGTCTCACCCCAACATCGTTGAAATCTATGATGTCGGCGACTACAAGGGCCACCATTATATTGTCATGGAATATGTCCCGGGCAAGACTCTCAAGCAGATCATCCGGGAAAGAGGACCGCTCATGAATGAAGAAGCGGTGGATATCATGAAACAGCTGACTTCAGCTATTTCCGAAGCCCATAAGCGGGGCATTATCCACCGTGATATCAAGCCGCAGAACATCATTGTCAAATCCGATGGCTCCATCAAGATCCTCGACTTCGGCATTGCGACCGCCAAAGGCTCAGTGCAGCTGACCCAGGCCAACAATGTCATGGGTTCGGTCCATTACCTGGCACCGGAACTGGCCAGAGGACAGCAGGCCTCCCCGCAGTCGGATATCTATGCCATGGGCATTGTCATGTTTGAAATGCTGGCCGGCGATGTGCCGTTCAAAGCGGAACAGGCAGTGCAGATTGCTCTGATGCATATGCGGGATCCATTGCCCAATATCCGGGCCATCAACCCGGCTGTACCGCAGTCTGTTGCCAATATCATCAACAAGGCGGCAGCCAAGAACCCATCTGAGCGCTACCGCTCGGCGGAAGAGATGCTGAAGGATCTCAATACATGTCTTGATCCTTCCCGGCTCAATGAGCCGGCCCGCAACAGCCAGGAATATTCCAATACGGCTATTATGAAAGCCCAGCGCTTCGAAGAAGACCGTTCGCTTTATGATGATGACGATGATACGGATGAAGATCTGGAATATACGGCGGAAAGAAGAGCAAGAAAGAAAAAGGAAAGGGAAGAGAGAAGACAGGAAAAGAAGCGTCAGCCTAAGGAAAAGCATACAGGACGTATTGTTCTGATTGTTCTTCTGCTTGTGCTTGGGGTCTGCGGCGGTGTCTGGTATTCCCTGAAACATAGCGGCGTCATGGAGAAGATGAGTGAAACCGAAGTGCCTGATCTCAGCGGCATGACGCTTGAGGAAGCGGAGACTGCTCTGCAGAAGGTCGACCTCAATCTCAATACCGATGTCACCTATGTTCTGACCGAAGATACTCCGGCCGATCAGATCATCTCATCTGATCCTTCGGCCGGATCCACGGCAGAAAAAAACAGCATCGTCACCGTTACCGTATCTTCCGGCATCGGTGTGACCATGCCTGACTTTACCGGCCGCTCCGTAGAAGATGCGGAAAAAGCCCTGAAATCCTACAGCGGTATTACGGTTGAAACTGTCGAGGATGACAGTAATGACAGTGCTGAAGCCGGTACCGTTACCCGCCAGAGCGGCATTGAACCCGGTACGCTGTTTGATCCGGATGCTGAAGCTACGGTTACGCTGTACTATGCGGCGTATCCTTCCGGCACCATTCCGACTGATATCATCGGCCAGGATTACAACTCAGCCGCAGCGGAACTGGAAGCCATGGGCTTCAGTGCCTATGCCAGCGAGATCGATCCTTCTACCCTGAGTGAAGATGAGCTTGCCAATATCCGTGATAACAATCTGGTCGGTACCGTTGCCTACAGCGATCCTGCCGCAGGCAGTACCTATACCCAGAGGGAAGGCAGCTCCATCACGCTCTACTATTACAGCTATAAGGACAGTGAGTGATGAAAGCACGGATTACCAAGATTATTTCCAAAACATATACCCTGTATCTGGAAGATGGCAGAATGGTGGAAGCACAGCTTGCCGGGCGCCTGCGCCTGCAGGTTAGGCCGGTGGCAGGGGATGAAGTGGAAGCGGAAGAATACAGCGGCCAGTGGGTTGTTGAAAAAGTACTGCCGAGAAGAACCTATCTTGTCCGGCCAGCCTGTGCCAATGTCGATCAGGCTCTCATTGTCATGTCCGTAAAGGATCCGGACTTTTCCGTGACCCTGATCGACCGTCTGTCGTTTCTGATTGTTCATGCCGGGATTGAACCGGTACTGATTGTGACCAAGTGCGATCTTGGGATCAATGCGGAAACTGAAGCGCGCATCAGGGAATATGAAAACGGGCCGATGAAAGTCATACGGTCGGGAAAAGATTATCTCGATCCGCGTCTTGCCGGTATTCTCAAAGGAAAGATCTCGGTTCTGACCGGTCAGTCAGGAGCTGGCAAAAGCAGTCTGCTCAACCATCTGGAACCCTCGTTCCATCTGGCTACGCAGGAAATCTCCAAAGCCCTGGGCCGGGGCAGACACACCACCCGTCATAATGAACTGCATCAGGTGGCAGGGGGACTTGTCGCTGATACACCGGGCTTCTCATCCCTGGACTTCTCTCATATAGAAAAGGAAGAGCTGGCTGAGGACGTGCTGGAATTCAGGCCGTATCTTGGCAAGTGCCGCTTCAATGACTGTGTCCATCAGAATGAGCCTGGATGTGCTGTCAAAAAGGCCGTTGAAGAAGGAAAGATACCAGCCGTACGCTATGAAAGCTATCTTGAAGTTCTGAAGATGATTCAGATGAGAAAACAGCAGTATTAAAGAAGAATCAGGAGGAAATATACTATGAAAATCGCACCTTCCGTCTTATCGCTTGACTATTCCCGTTTCAATGAACAGATCAATGAACTCAACGCATCCGGCGCGGAATGGATTCATTATGATGTCATGGACGGTCATTTTGTACCGAACCTGACGTTCGGACCGGATATTCTGAAGTCTTTCTGCAAAGTCTCTCCCTTATTTAAAGATGTACATCTGATGGTAACCGATCCTGTTTTCTTTGCGGATGTATTCATGAAAGCAGGGGCAGATCAGATCACTTTCCATTATGAAGCGATGTCTTCATTAGATGAGATCAGAAAGCTGGCAGCTCATATCCATGCCTCCGGAAAGAAAGCCGGCATTTCCATCAAGCCCAAAACAGATGTCTCTGTACTGGAACCTCTGCTGAAGGACTTTGATCTGTTTCTTGTCATGTCCGTGGAACCGGGCTTTGGCGGACAGAAGTTCATGCCGGCAGCCCTTGATAAGATCAGCTGGCTGCGCAGGCATCTGGATGAAATATCCTCATCCGCGGAAATCGAAGTGGATGGCGGCATCAATGCCGATACGGGCAGACAGTGCCGTGAAGCCGGTGCAACGGTTCTGGTTGCCGGTTCCTATGTTTTCAAAAACGGCATTAAGACAGCCGTGGAGTCCTTACGATAAAACAGGCTGTCATCGCGCTGAAGATGACAGAAGATCTGCCTGATCTTGAAGGAGCAGATTATATCGGCGCAGATAAAGGTGCGCTGGTCCTTCTGGAAAAAGGCATTCAGCCGGTATTGTCTGTCGGTGATTTTGATTCCGTAACAGATGAAGAAAGAGAGCGGATCATTTCCGGCAGTAAAGAAGTGATTACCCTGAAGCCGATCAAGGATGATTCCGATAGTGAACATGCCGTAAAAGAAGCAGTGAGGCGCGGGTATGAAAGAATCTGGCTGTGCGGAAGTCTTGGCGGAAGGGCAGATCATGCCTTGGTCAATCTCAGGCTTGCGGCGCTGTATCCCGGCTGTCTGTATCTGTATGATCGTCAGAATCTCATCTATGCTGTTACAGAAGGAACATATGATTTTGTAAAGCAGGCACATACCTACTACAGCTTCTTCACCTTTGCAAAGGCAGTCATCAGCCTGGACGGCTTCTTCTTTCCTCTGCATCATCAGAACCTTACCCCGCTGGATACCTATACCGTATCCAACGAAGTCAGCGAAGAAAAAGCCCGTCTTACCGTAGAAGACGGGACGGTTCTCATCATGAAATGCAGAGACCGGTAAAAAAAAGAATCCTGTTCAGGATTCTTTCTTTTCTTATTCAGCTTCAGCCGGTGCAGCCTTTGCCTTCTTGGTTCCCTTGAGGGTTCTCAGCGCACGCGCAGAGACCTTCATTGTGACAGGCTTTCCGTCAACAACCATATGAACCTTCTGAAGGTTTACATTCCACTTGCGTCTAGTCGCACGCAGAGAGTGGGAACGTCTGTTACCTGACAATGCTTTCTTACCGGATACGGCACAAACTCTGGACATACCATAACCTCCTTCACAATATGCCTGCTTATATTATCATGAGATTTTGCATATTGCAATATAAAAGTGTCAAGCTGATTTACTTTATCCGGGTGGGAAATGAGTGCAGTACAAATAAAAAGTGTGATACTATACTAATGTTAAATCCGAAAGTTACAGGAGGGCAGCTGGTGAGCGAAAAACAGATTTATACAGCGCTGGAGATCTCCGATCAGGAAGTCAGACTCATTGTCGGTGAGTTCTTCAATACGCGTTTTAATATTATCAAAGTAGAACGGGCAGGCTGCCAGGGCTTTGATGGGGAAAAAGTCACCGATCCTGATGCGGTAGCTGCGTCAGTACGCAAGGCGGCAGAACATGCCGGCAAGATGATCGCTTCCACCATCAAGGGCGTAATCCTGGCGATCCCTTCCATGGGCATGCGCCGCTACAGTTTCAAGTCAACTGTTCCGGTTGAGGGCATTGACCATACCATTACGGTACAGGATATCCGCAATGCTATGAAGCGGGCACAGAACATGGAAATAGATAAGAACAGTGCGCTGATTCAGACCGTCAATGTCAAATATACGGTGGACGGCATTACAACTAGAAGAATTCCGATCGGCGACCGGTGCAACTCTCTGACCGTGGATATCGATCTTCTCTGTGCCCAGAGACATCTGGCCTATGATCTTGTCGGATGTGTGGAAAAGGCCGGGCTGAAGGTTATGGACATTTTTCTGGATGTCTATGCGGTCGGCAAGGAAGCGGCACTGATTGAGCAGTCTGTGAACAAGCAGATCATTATCCTGAAGATGGAAAGAAATTCCACTTCGTTCGGCTTATTAAGAAAAGGAAGGCTGTTTACCGGTACGGTACTGCCGGCCGGTCTGGGCAATATTGCCGGGGTTCTGACGGATCAGTACGGGATTGAACCCCGCAGTGCAGCCGAGCTGATCAAATACAGCGCAAGACTGGATTCCAAGGTTCTGTCGGATAATCCGGTGCACATCTGGTCTAATAATGATGAAACCCATACCATCAGTGAAAAAGAACTGGTGGAGGCAGTCATGCCGAATGTCAATATATGGCTTGACCTCGTACAAAAAACGTGCGAGCCTATCTTGAAAGCTGGAGAAACTGCTGTTATTATAACAGGCGAGGGCGGCGAGACCCATGGTCTTTCGCAGTTGTTATGCGAAAAGCTGCAGACTGAAGTGAGAACGTACGTTCCCGATACGTTAGGCGCAAGGAATGCATGTCTGACTGCGTGTCTCGGGCTGTTCTATGCTTATAAAGATCGTCTGCCGATTACCGGCTATACGGACGAAAGCATTGATATGGACGCTTTTATCAAAGCTGTATCATACAGGGAAAAGAAAAACGAAGGGAACAACACCAGAGAAGATACTCTCACAAGCAAGCTGAAGGGCCTGTTCCTGGAGAACAAAAAGTAGAGAGGTAAGAGAAATGGCAGACTTAAACTATAACCAGGTTGCTAAAATCAAAGTATTCGGCATCGGCGGTGCCGGTGGAAATGCGGTAAACCGCATGGTCCAGGAAGGTGTTCAGGGTGTTGAATTCTATGTAGCTAATACCGATATCCAGGCTCTGGACGTTTCTCCGGTTGCCAATAAGATTCAGCTTGGCAAGGAAGGTCTCGGCGCCGGCGGCGATCCTGATAATGGCCGCAAGGCAGCTGTTGAAAGTGAAAATGAGATCCGCAAGGCTGTTGAAGGTGCGGATATGGTATTCCTGACGGCCGGCATGGGCGGCGGTACAGGCACAGGCGCAACGCCTTTATTTGCCAAGATCGCCAAGGAACTGGGCTGTCTGACAGTCGGTATTGTCACCAAGCCGTTCACCTTTGAAGGCAGAAGAAGAATGACCCAGGCTGAACAGGGTCTGGAACAGTTAAAGGAGTATGTTGACTCTCTGATCATTATTTCCAACAATAAGGTTCTGGAAGTCATCGGTCATATTCCGTTTGAAGATGCGTTCAAGGAAGCAGATAACATTCTGCGCCAGGGCGTACAGACCATTACGGATCTGATTGCTGTACCGGCTATGATCAACCTTGACTTCGCTGATATCAAGAGCGTCATGCAGAACCAGGGCTCTGCTCTGTTCGGCATCGGTATGGCTGATGGTGATGACAAGGCCAAGGAAGCAGCAGAAAGAGCCATTCAGTCTCCGCTGCTGGAAGCACAGATTCAGGGTGCCAAGAACGCCATCATCAACGTTACCGGCGGTGCCTCCATGTCTGTCTATGATGCGTCTGAAGCAGTTGACTATATCCGTGAAGCGGCCGGCAATGACATCGATATCATCTTCGGTGTTGCCATCAATGACAAGATCGGTGATTCCATCATCGTATCCATTATCGCTACCGGTTTTGATCTGCCCAAGCCTACGATGGTTGATACAGAGAAGCCGGCCAAGGATACCGCTCCGATCATCGGTACCGGCAAGCCTGCGTCTACAAGCGTTGTCGAAGACAAGGAAGATGATGACAATCTCTCCTTCACCAGCTCTTTTGATACAGCTGATGAAGAGGATGATTCCATTCCCGGTTTCTTCCGCAAGAACTGAGTTCACCCAAAGCTGTCAGTCGACAGCTTTTTTTATATTTTCTTAAAACAATAAAAAATAATAAAAAATAATTCAAAACAATAAATCCAGTGCTATACTTTTAGTGCATTTAAAGGAGAGAAAGAACTATGGAATTCTTACTGGATACAGTTGATCTTGATGAAATCAGAGATGGTGTGGATCATATGCCGATTTCCGGCATCACATGCAATCCTTCCATCGTAAAAAAGACAGCACCTGCTGACTTCTATGCCCATATGAGAGAAGTCAGAAACATCATTGGCAAAGACAGAACACTCCACATCCAGTGTGTGGCAGAGAAGGCTGAGGATATTGTCAGGGAAGCACACCGTGTCTATGCAGAAGTAGATGATCAGGTATATATCAAGATCCCGACATCCTATGAAGGTGTCAGGGCCATGAAGCTGCTCAAGGCAGAAGGCAGAAATGTAACAGCTACGGCAATCTATACCGACATGCAGGCTTATATGGCAATGGCTGCCGGTGCTGACTACATGGCACCGTATTACAACCGCATCGGCAACCTCGGCGGCGATCCGGATGCTCTGATCCGCAATGTCAGTGCAAGAATTGATCACGACGGCTATGACTGTCGGATCGTTGCCGCATCCTTCCATGCTTTAAATCAGGTAGAAGCAGCCATCACGGCTGGTGCCCAGGCTGTTACCGTATCCTATGATGTTCTGACAACCATCTTCAGAAATGCGAATATCGCCAAAGCGGTAAAGGACTTCAATGCGGACTGGTACAGTGTCTACGGAGAAGGAAAAGGACTTCTGGATCTTTAATGCTGGCCAAAGAAAGACACAGCCGCATTGTCCAGGATGTCAATGAAGCCGGTTTTGTCTCGGTCAGAGATCTGTCACAGCGGTATGAAGTGACGGAGGACTGTATCCGCAAGGATCTGAGAAGCCTGGAAGATGCCCATCTGCTGGAAAGGATTCATGGCGGTGCGGCAGCTATCAGACAGAACATCCATGCCTATGATGCACTCTCACGTCAGGATCAGAACATTGAAGAAAAGAAGATCATGGCCGAGAAGGCTGTTTCTTTGATCCATGAACAGGAAGTCATCTACCTGGATCTTTCCACTACATCACTGCGGATTGCCGAGATCCTGGCAGAACAGAAGCGTCATGTCACGGTGGCAACCAATATGATTGCAATCCTTGATGCACTGAAAAAACAGGACAGTGTTTCACTGATCTTCATCGGCGGTGCATTGAATGCCACCCATGACGGTTTTACCGGTACCCTGGCCAGGCAGGCTTTATCCTGCCTCCGGTTTGACCAGGCGTTTCTCGGTGTGGTCGGGGTTGATCTGCGCACCCGCTCCATTACCACCTATGATCCGGATGATGCGGCTTTGAAACAGGCTGTACTGGAACGTGCCCAGGCAAGCTATATGCTGTGTGAACATGAAAAGTTCCAGCAGGAAGGGCATTGTGTCTATGCCGGTCCGGATGATTTCAGCGGCATTATCAGCGACAGGCTGAGTGAACAGGAAGAAAAACAGCTCAGACAGTTCGGCATCCGGATTGTCTGAAAGGAGATACTATGGAAACAGAAAGAATACGTCATCTGAAGAAAAGAATGTTTGCCGAAAAGAGATATGCTTCCATTGAACAGGCTGAGATCATTACCCGGGTCTATCAGGAAAATGAAGATAAGCAGATTTCCCTGAAACGTGCCCTTTCTCTGAAGGCATCACTGGAAGAGATTGAAATTGCCATGGATCCTCAAGAGCTGATTGTCGGCAATCGCACCAAGGGCGTCAGAGCCGGGGTGGTCTTTCCGGAGAGCGGCTCAAGCTGGGTAAACTGTGAATTTGAAACCCTGCCGACCCGTCCGCAGGACAGATTCCTGGTAAGGCAGGAAGATATTGATACCTTCCGGAAAGATATTTATCCCTATTGGCAGAACAGATCTCTGGAAGACGGCATACGCAATGCCTGTGGCAGTGAGATTGATGCCATGGCTGAGGTGGTCAAGATCAACCAGAAGGATCATGCCCAGGGCCATATCTGCCCGGATGTGAAGAAGTGGCTGGAAAAGGGACCGGCCGGTCTTAAAAGAGAGGCGGAAGCACATCTCGAAACATGCAGTGAAGATAAAAAAGAGTTCTATACCTGCATG
>ONOV01000166.1 GCA_900319505.1 uncultured Erysipelotrichaceae bacterium | reverse complement strand
GATACGACTTCGGATTGGTCAGTGAGCAGACCTGCCGAAGAAGCTGCCTGCTCTTGTTTGTCAGGATCGGTTAACAGGCGTCACCTCACCTTATCCGTTCATTTACGCTCCTTCTGACGAACGTCCTACTTCAGAAAGAGGATGCTGCAACACTATCTTAAGAGTGTTTCAATTAAGCAGCGAATGCTAAACGATTGTTATTGTTAGCGTTTATTTTTTGTTTGATGATAAGGTCATCACTCCACTGCAGTCCGGATCAGACAGAAACCTGTCGAAACCTTTACAGCCCCATGTTTTCTGCCCTGCGGCTTTATTTTTATAGCACGCCGCGGGGCAGAAAGCAATATACTACCCTAACAGTTTCCGGATCATCATCCTGTCAAACGTAACGGATGCAACACCTCTTGTCTCAATCTGATACAGCGTATTGGCGGCAATATGTTCCGCTGCCTGTTCCAGGCTTCTGACCCCCGGCTGATCGATGTATCTTTCAACTACCGCATCAATCCCATCATCTGTCACAATACACTCTCCCTCTTTCATACCCATCTTGCGGAAGACTCTCGGCATGGAGTAGTCACGGAAGATGATTTTTCTTTCTTCCGCGGTATAATCCGGAATCTCAATCAGTGCAAAACGCGTTAACAGGGGATCAGAGATACGGGAAATATCATTTGCTGTGGCAATCGGATAGACACCGGAAGTCGGTATCGTACATTCGATATAGTTATCCGTAAAGCCAAGACCATCCAGTAAAGTCAGTAATGTATCAGCCGGATTGCTCAGAGAACTGCCCGCATCAGCTTTATCGAGCTCATTGATGATAAAGACAAGATTGCTGGATCGTGCCTCGGCAAAAGCCTCCATGATGCGTCCCGGCTTGGCATTGGTATAGACCCGGGGTGAGCCGGTTAACGCTTCCGCATCATGAATTGTGCTCATATCAAGTGAGGTCCACGGAAGCTTTAATATTCTTGCGACCGCATAGGCAATCTGTGACTTGCCTGTACCGGCAGGACCCACTAACAGTAAGCCATAGCCAGGCAGCGTATGCGTCCGGTTGATCTGAATAATTGTCTCAATGACTCTCTGCTTGACTTCATTCATACCATACAGCTCTTCATCCAGAATTTCTCTGGCCCGTACCGGATCAATGGACGGGAAGAAAGAACTCTGCCACTGTATTCTTAACATCATGCTTAAAGCACGCTGAGCATGTCTCTGCTCCTCCTGTGAGATGGTGCCGGACTTGGTCATGGCAATATTGCGGTAAGCCCATGCCTTGATGGCAGGCGGCAGCGTATCCCCGGCTGTCTTCATGAAATCAATCATACTTGCCATATCCGACAGGATAACCGCTTCATCCTCTTCACTTCTCTCTTCCGGATCATCCTCAATGATTTCCTTAGGCGGACAGGAAGCCCATAAACGCTTCATGACAAGCTGCAGAAAGCTGTTATTAGCTGATGTCAGTGCTTCATTGCCATTAGGATCGGCAGCTGTGATACGCATGACATTGTACTTTCCTTCCTTCATTTCCCCCAAAAGGCGGATAAAGACATGATTTGTCCCAAGCCAGTGGATGAACCTGACAAAGCGCTTGTCAATGGCTGTGGCAGTCAAGGTATGAAGCCTGCCTGCTTCATCATGGTATTCAAACGCATCGCTGCGCTCAGGATTCGTGAAAGCACCGTCAATATGATGCGGCACATCTTCCTCACCTTCCAGTCTCAGCATCGGAGATTTCCCGGTCGGATGATCTTCATATGAAATCAGCAGCGTCCAGTCAGACACCCGCTTTTCCTTCTTCTTTTCCTCTTTTATGACTGTTGCTTCCACCTTTTTCTCCTCTTTGACTTCCTTTATTTCTCTGATTTCCTTTTCTTTCTTCTGTGCTTCTTCCACTTTCTTCTTATACGGATTGACATGAATTGCCGGATCATCCAGATCCGCAATGAATCCCAGTTCCTGATAGGTCAGAAGCACAGAATCAATCTCGGCATCAGATACATTCTGACCGCGGTCCGTCATGACATCCATCCAGAACGAACGCATGCCGTCCCTGATGTCTTCATCTGTGGCAGCGGTATAGCCCATATGATTCTGCTTCAGCAGCTCTTCAAAATCCATACATGATTCTCCCGTCATACATGCAGTATTATGATAGCCAATGACAGCAGCCTTTGTAAAATAACTCTTTCCTTTATGCCCTCTTTATGTTAAATTAATAAAGCACACGGGGTTGTAGCTCACCCGGGAGAGCGCATCCATGGCATGGATGAGGTAGAGGGTTCGAGTCCCTTCAGCTCCACCATAAGAAAATCGCATGAAAATGCGATTTTTTTCTTTTCCAGAATCATACACAAAAGCCTGGCCGACAGCCAGGCTTTACGTTTTCCATCTGATTCAGGCATAATCCCATACACTCACATAGACATTTACACCATCTGCACTCTGGCAGGTATACATGACTAAGGAGCCCATGGCATTGTAGATGGCAGACTGTCCATTGACCAGAATATCATCCCCGGTATTGGTACCGCTGTATACCCCGACACAGCGGTAGGCTGTAACAGAACTGCCGTTATAGATGAAGGCAGTCTGTCCATAGGCAGAGGCGATGGCACTGAAGCCCTGGGCCGCATGATCCGCAATCACCGGTACTGTAAACCCAGTCATATAGGCAGCACTGTCGGCCGCATTGACAACACCCTGGGGATCAGAAGCCGCATTTGTCATATCCACATAATTCAAGGCTACATCCACACCAAGGCCAGGTATCGACAGATTCCCTGCACTGCCAAGGTTGCCTGTATCGTATGGCACACCTGGTGCAGATACAGCAGGCTGTTCAGCCTCTGCTGAAGTATAATTCTCTGTCACTGACGCTTCTGCTTCTTTTACCCCGGCTGTTTCAGCTGTTTCCTGTTTCTTCTCTTCCTTCCATGTACCGCTCAATACACCATTTTCATCAAAGAGATAGTGTATGCCGTCAATGGTCTGCTTTCCCGTCAGAGCATAGAAGTTATCTGAAGAGAAGTAGTATGTTTTTCCATCAATGGTATGCCAGCCTGTTTCCGGCATGCCTTTCTGACTGAAGAAGACTGTTTTCCCCTCTTTTATAACTAGTCCTTCCGGGTCAAACAGAGGCTTTGAAACATTGATCAGCATCGCCCCGCCTGCATCAGATGTCTTATCTGTTGAAGCTCTGATTCCGGTCAGAGCACTGAAGCCAAGAATGGCTGCCGATCCAAGTACGATGATTGAAAGCTTTGCTTTCTTCATTCTGCTCATCTTCATTTCTTTCCTCACTGTCTTCTTCGTTGGGAATAATATTACTCTTTTTTTGAGTAATATTATTCCCAACAACGTGTAGGATAAACCATTTTTCATGTATTTCAAGTCTTTCTGCCGGGAAACTTGTTCAGACTCTGACACCTTATCATCTTGTACATGCCCTGTTCATTTTATCGTGCAGCACTGTCTTTCCTTTCCATGACATTGAGTATTATTTTTCTGCAGTCAATTCGCATTTATACCTTTATGAAGCCATTTTTCAGCAGATATATTACTCATTATATGCCAATGATAAGTATCTCAGCTGGTAAGACAGCAAAAAGAAAAGCCAGACGCTGTCTGTCTGACTTGTTCATGAAATGTGCAGGATATCTGAACAAGCTGGAACAACTCCCTCCGGCCTGTTCAGACAGACTTTATGGTACATAATAACAGATGCAATATACAGAAAGCACGGAAGAGGAAATCCGTATCGGACTTCCTCTTCCGTGATGTTTCATTCTTTATTTTCGGTTCAGATCAGACTTGATCTGGGTCGTGGAGATTTCCGGCGTTCTTGGGAAATAGACAACTTCTACGCCTTCATCCCGCAGATAATCAAACTTTCCCTTCCAGTCATCCCCCATGCAGAAGGTATCAATATGATACTCATGCATGTCGCTGACCTTCTGTTGCCAGCTCTCTTCCGGAATGACAAGATCCACATAGCGGAT
>ONOV01000183.1 GCA_900319505.1 uncultured Erysipelotrichaceae bacterium | reverse complement strand
CTGCATGGGTTCAGATGCACAATGGAGAACTGGGATGAGATACAGAAATATGCATATTATCTGAATATGGCACGTGCTATTATGCAGTGTCTGACAGGATCTGTTCCAGCCATTATGCCATAGAAAATAAAAGTACGGGGCATTCAGTACCTGACCTGAATGCGCTGTACTTTTTTCAGATAGGCAATAGCTTTATCCATATCATCTTCACTGAAGAGAATGGTTTCCGGCAGGCGTCCGCCGTATTCAAACAATAGGCACAGTCTGTCCCAGTCAGCTTTGACGTTTCTGATTCTGGCATAAGGATAAAGCCTGCCGCCTGCTACAAAACCTCTTGGGGATACCCCGCTGCGGATGAAATAGAACTGTACGGCATATACGGCCATACAGACACATTCAATCTTCCAGAACATGCCGTTATAATGCTTCAGAATATAGACGATCATGGCCGCCAGGATCACCGGCATGACCCACTTCATCTGATGGGCAGCCTGAATGGAAATATCACGGGAAGCCATGACTTTGCGCATCAGTAAAATGAAGATGAGGGCATCAATGGCAAAATAGAAAATCAGCTGTCCAAGTATCATAACAGACTCCTTATCATACCTGCCTATTATAAACAGGATTTTATGCCGCGGGGCATGAAGACTAAAAAAAAGACAAAACCGGGAATCTGCGTATAATGGTATGCATTAAGGAGTTATGATATGAAGAAAACCTGGTTTGTGCCTTTTGTCTGTGCAGCGCTTGCCGGATGTGGAACAGTTTCTGTTTCTCCCGGCGCTTCTTCTGCTTCCTCGGCGGTGAAACAGGGGTGTGATGCATTTGAAGCCTGTGTCGGCAGTTCGGCTTCGCCGGCAGGTGAAGGTTCTGATTTCAAGACGGAATATGAGCAGTATAACGGAAAGCAGAATGATTCCGGCAAAACATACCGTACGGTAGACATTCCTTCTGATAATCCGATGGTTACGGTAACGGCAGAGGATGTTGTCAAGAGAATCGAGAACGGTGATACGTTCTATGTCTATTTTGGGGATGCGCTCTGTCCCTGGTGCCGTTCGGTCATTGAAACAGCTGTTTCTGAAGCTCAGAAGGCTGGTGTCAGTGAGATTGATTATGTGGATATCTGGGACAGTGAAGGCAATGAAGTGCTCAGAGATTCCTATGAAGTGAAGGATGGCAAAGCCGTACAGAAGCAGGTCGGGACAGAAGCCTATCAGACCCTGCTGAAAAACTTTGACAGTTTCCTGGAAGAGTATACCGTAACGGATGATAATGATCAGAAATATGATACCGGTGAAAAGAGAATCTATGCGCCGACATATGTCTATATCAAAAACGGCAGGGCAGAAAAGCTTGTCACAGGTATCTCAGAGAAACAGACGGATGCCTGGGGTGAACTGAGTGATGATATTCTGCAGGATGAACAGAATACCTTTACAGATTTCTTCAATAACTGAAAAAGAAAAAGCCTCCGCGAGGAGGCTTTTCATCTGCTTTATTATAAGCTGTCGTAGAGCGCTTCGTAGTTCTTGGCGGCGTTTTCCCAGGAGTTGTTCTGGTTCATATCGCGCTCAACCAGTTCATGCCAGCGATCCGGCTGGGTGAAGTAGATGGTCTTGGCATGGTTGATGGTGTCATAGAGAACATCCGGTCTGTAATCATAGAAGGAGAAGCCTGTACCTGTATTTTCAAAGTCATTATAGGCTTCAACTGTATCTCTTAAGCCGCCTGTCTCTCTGACAATCGGTACAGCACCATAGCGCATGGCCATCAGCTGGGTCAGTCCGCACGGTTCAAAGCGGGACGGTACCAGCATGGCATCCGCTGCCGCATAGATCTTTCTGCTTCTTTCATCACTGTACATGATGGAGGAAGATACCGTTCCCTTGTACTTGTTCTCAAAGTAACGGAAGGCATTCTCATATTCCGCATTGCCTGTACCTAACAGAACAAACTGGGTATTGCCGTCAATAATACCGTCCATGATCGGCATCAGAAGATCAAGACCTTTCTGGTCAGTGAGCCGGGAGATCAGACCGATGACCATCTTATCGGCATTCTGCTCCATGCCGAGTTCTTCCTGCAGGGCAAGCTTGTTTGCCTTCTTGCCTTCAGCGAAGTTCTTGACGTTATAGTTTTTGAAGATCTTCTTATCTGTCTCCGGGTTGTAGTTGTCATAGTCAATGCCGTTGACAATACCGCAGAGCTTATAGGAATGATAGGAGAGGACAGGGTCCAGACCTTCACCGTATTCCGGTGTCTTGATCTCTTCCGCATAGCTGTTGGAAACAGTTGTGATTTTATCAGAATAGACCATGCCGCCCTTGAGCATATTGGCATCGATGTGGTCAGACAGCTGATCCGGTTCGAAGCAGTAATCCGGCAGACCGGAAAGATACTTGATGGTCTGGATGTTGTGAATGCCCTGGAAGCGCAGGTTATGTACAGTCATGATGACCCGGCATTTCTGGCCGACTTCCGTATCCTTGAAGAGTGTTCTTAAGAATACCGGAACAAGACCTGCCTGCCAGTCATTGCAGTGGAGGATATCCGGAATCCATCCGATGACCGGAAGAGCACTTAGAACTGCCTTATCAAAGTAGATGAAGCGTTCCAGGTCATTGGCCATTTCACTGTAAGGATTGCCCCAGAAGAAGAGAGATTCATTATCTACAAAGTAATAGGTTACCCCGCCCATGGACATTGTCTTAATGCCGACATAATACGTTCTGTGGTCCTGTCCCATATCCATCCAGAACTCACAGACAGGCGTCATCTGACTTCTGTACTTTTCATCAATACAGCCATATAGAGGCAGGATGACTCTGGCATCCCAGCCATCTTTGACAAGTGCCTTAGGCAGAGCGCTCATGACATCGGCTAAACCGCCTGTCTTGACAAACGGATAGCACTCAGAACCAACTAATAATACTGTTCTCATATGATGTTTCTATTCCTCACTTTTTGTGCTGCTTATATGATACATGATTCTGCTGTATTTTGGTCATGTAAAAAACAATGTACACAGCCTATATTTGCTCAGACATGGGAAAATGTACAAAAGACACCGGATTCGTCTGTTAGAATGTACTTATGATCCGTATTGTGTTTTTCGATATTGACGGTACAGTTCTTTCCCACCGTACCAATGCCATTCCTTCTTCCACCCTGCAGGCTTTACAGCGTCTGAAAGAACAGGGTATTCATACCGCCGGCTGTACCGGCCGTCATCCCAGGGAACTCATGAAGCTGAATGTATCCGGCTTTGTGCCGGACAGCTGGATTTATCTCAATGGCTCTCTGTGCATGAAAGACGGCAGTATCATCAGTGAAAAACCGCTGTCTGATGATACCATGCATAAGCTGTATGACTGGCTGAAGGCAGATCCCATTCCTGTACAGTTCATGGAGCGGGATTATATCTATGACAATATGGTATCGCAGCGGATGATCGAGGAACTGGCTGCTGTTCATACCGAACCTGATCCGCTTGAACCGCTGGAAAGGATCCTTGTGCATCCGGTGGATATGGTGATTCCCTGGGCAGAGGAAGCAGTCAGAGAACAGCTGCGTACGATGCTGGATCTTCGGGAAATGCGCTGGGGCACTGCATCGGATATGGTCAGGATGGACAGCGGAAAGGATGCAGGAGTCAGGGATATTCTGGAGGCATATGGCTTTGGATCAGAAGAAGCCATGTGTTTTGGGGATGGCAGAAACGATATTGCCATGTTCAGGGCATGCGGCACTTCCATCTGTATGGGCAATGGGTGTGACGAGGCAAAGGAAGCTGCAGATGAAGTGTGTGAGGATATCGATGAAGACGGTGTTTACCATACATTGAAACGGCATGGGCTCATATGAAAAAAGCAGGAATTATTCCTGCATGAAGTCTTTGATGCGCCCGGCCAGCATATAGCCCTGCATATACATGTCTTTAAT
>ONOV01000158.1 GCA_900319505.1 uncultured Erysipelotrichaceae bacterium | reverse complement strand
TCCTTGAACTTGGTCAGGCCGTCATCCAGCGTACCTTCAATACCGCCGAGGTCATTCCATTCACATCCCTGTTCAAAAGACCATTTGATATTTTCAAACCAGGTCTTGTACTGGGCTCTGAGTTTCTTGAACCTGAGATCCGTACCGGCATACAGGTTTTCACATGTCCTGCCGTACTTGACCACCATGGCACCGGCAATCGGCGTATCTTCATCCTTACCGCCGGTCTCCTCCAGCAGATCTTTGAATTCCGCTTCTTCTTTTTCAGCAGAAGAAAGCTGTTCTTTCAGCTGCTTCAGACGCTTCTCCCTGTTGGAGCCTTCCGGAGACGCATCCATCTCTGCTTTCTTCTGACGCAGTTCATTCAGATGATCTGCGGCTTCATGGTACAGCTGATAGACATTGACCTTTGCCAGGAAAATCGCGGCGTCATCCCCATAGGTTTCCATGATACGCCGGAAATAGTCCTTATCCCGCAGATTGATCTTCTGTCTTTCTTCCGTCATCTCGATCATTTTACTGAAGTCATCCAGAAATTCGAGTCTGCCCATCTCTACTCTGACATGATGCTTCTCAGCCACCTTGATGTTGCGCTTTGTATTCTTGGACAGTTCCTTTTCCGGATTCTCCGTCTTATACACATTGGCAACAAAACGGGGCTGGGCAGTCTCTTCCAGATAAACCGTATAGCCATAGTGCACAGCTCCGAGATCCTTGAACATGGCCAGATACTTTTCACTTTCCGGATATCTGTTTTCATTGTGATCTTTGACCTTGTAATCATTGACATGAATGGCCGGGTCAAACTTGATCATGACACAGTGTCTTCGGCGGGCTACTTCCTTCAGTGATGTAAAGTAGAACTTTACCAGCTCTTCATTGTCAAAGTCCATGACCGGGCCTCTAGGCAGATAGAAATAGGTCTGGCCCAGAGGCAGTTTATGAATCAGAACAAGACCGGCTGCTGCGACCTGGTTATTTTCATCAACCACACCGGTATGCAGATGATCCCAGTCTTTCTTGATATCAGCCCATGCATAGGACTGCAGAAGCGTACCGTATTTGCTGGCGGTCACAAAGTCATCATATCTTCTGCGGTCCAGATCCAAAGCAAAACGGTATGTCATGACGCATCATCTCCTACGGTATACTGCGGCTGATCGCCCCAGAGAGATTCCAGACGGTACTGATTGCGGGCTGCCTCCGTGAAGATATGCACAACGACTTCATTCAGATCAATCAGCACCCAGTCGCTTTCGCCGACCCCTTCCTTACTGCGGATCTCATACCCGTGTTCTGCCGCTGCCTGCTCAACATAATCGGCCAGAGCCGCCGCCTGACGGGTGGAACCGGCAGTGCAGATGACAAAGTAATCCATGAAGGGATTGACTTTCTGCATATCAATGACGGTAATATTCTTCGCCAGTTTCTCGTTCAGTGTTTTTGTTACAATGTCCAACAGTTCAGACATGTACACCCTCCTTTTCATAAATATATTTTTTTGACTCTTCCCGGATCAGTTCGCTTCCTTCTTTCAGATCCTTTAATGAAAGAGCCATTTCTCTGCTTGTATCATAGCCTCTTCCCGGCTCGATTTTGTCCGCAATGTAAAGAATACGGTCCAGATCGCTCTTTCCATCACCGATGGTATGGTGTTCAATGGCATGCAGAATCGCTTCATCCTTCAGATCAAGATTCTGCCGGCAGAACAACACGGCCGTATAGCTGTGCCACACTCTCGGTGAAATCGACAGCCATTCCGGTTTATAGCGGGCAATTACAGCCCTTCCTTCCTCATCACTCAATGCTTTGGTCACATCATGCAGCAGACCTGCCCGATAGGCCTGTCCGGCATCAAGATGATGTGCTTCTGCCAGCTTTTCTGCCGTATCCGCTACGCCCAGGCTGTGGGTGAAGCGGTGGGGATTGCAGTGAGCACGGGCAATTTCCACATAGTAATACCCATGGGCATTGAGAATGGCACGCAGTGCCTTACTGCAGCGGAAAAACTCTCCCTGCTGTGCCTTCTTCTCCCCCTGTACACCTTCTTCAAACGAAATGACTTCATCCTCTCTTGAAATGCCGTCTGCTGTTTCAAGTTTCCGATAAGGCGCAATGGCTTTTTCTACCAGCACGCTGCGGGTCTTTCGATCCAGTATGCCTTCTCCCCAGGGCAGTAAATGCAGTGAGGAAAGATGATGTTCCTTCACATAGGAAAGGGCAAAACGGATTTCTTCTTCGGTAATCGGATCAAAGGGGGCAATGAACACCGCACTCATGGCAGAAGAATCTTGGGTTCCTTTCCCTTTTTATAAAGAACAATCGTATGTCCGATTACCTGTACGACCTCACTTTTTGTATGCATGGCAAGATCAAAAGCTGTCTCTTTCATATCCTCTACCGGTCCGGTCTTCAGAACCGATACCTTAACCAGCTCTCTTGCCTTCAGAGCATCATTCAATGTTTTGATTAATGTATCACTCAGTCCATCCTTGCCGATCTGAAAGATCGCTCTTTCATTCTGGGCCAGGGAACGCAGATATGCTTTCTGTTTTCCACTCAGCATCTTTCTATATCATCGCCTTTCTGAATGTCACATGTACGCCCTTGGGCACATGAACCTGCACCGCTTCCACATCACCGCTGACACAGACCCAGCCAAGACCGTCAATGACCGCATCCATCTTACCCTGCATCATGTGGCAGGACAATGTCTGAAAACATTTTTCTTCCGGGACAGGCATAAATAATTCACCCGCATGGGCTTTGTAGAGGGCTTCTGCCTTATCCGTGCGGCAGCGGTGCAGGTTCAGCCTTTCACTGACATAGAACACTGCCGATGCCTTCCGCGCATGAATCAGATCCACCCGGGCCAGTCCGCCTAAAAGAAACGACTGTTCGCCATGGATCTGATAGATCTGCGGCTTGATTGTATGAGCCGGCATGATGGTCTTGAGATCCTTTTCCTTCACCTTCATCAGCATCGATCCTTCAATCTCAATGCCGGGCGTATCCGTAAAGGGAATGCCGTCGATAACCATCGGATTGAAATCCAGGGTGGTGCCGGGATAGCGTGACATGGTAAGGGTCTGATTGTGCATGAGTCGGTTGAGCAGCGTGGATTTACCCGCATTGGCCCGGCCCATGACCATGACTTCACGTCCGGCACGATATGTTTCAACCGCATCCCTGAGTGCTTTCATGCTGTTTTCATCATGCATGTCGCATAAGACAAGATGACGGATGGAAATACCCTGGTCTTTCAGGCGGGTAAATACGAACTTTGCGATCTTTTCTTCTGACATGGTAGCCGGCAGAAGATCCCGCTTGGTTGCCGCAAGAATGATATCCTTGCCGCCCAGCTTTCTTTCCATGCCGGGAATCATTCCCGCTTCAAAATCAAACAGGTCTACAACCCATACCACAAGACAGTCGCTTTCTGCGATCTTCTTCATGACGCCATCCGGATCAATGCCTTCTCGCATGGAAACCGTCAGATCATCATAATGCATGAGACGGAAACATCTCTGACAGTATTCAGCACCTTCTTTGGGCGTATAGCCTGGTTTCTCAGGATCATCAGACTGCAGGATTGCTCCGCATCCTTTACAGATTGCCATAATATTCTCCTTTTTCCGGAATATCCTTTATCAACAGTTTCAGTATAGAACAGGCAGCCGTTGTCACATAGCCGAAAATGTGATCCCGCCTGTCAGAATGATCGACAAGTATCGTATGCATGCGGCACCGCTTTGCCCCGCATATATCCGTAATCACCTGATCACCGATCATGACACAGGCATCACTGCCGACTCCCTTGAGCATCATGGCCCTTTCATAGCTGTGT
>ONOV01000156.1 GCA_900319505.1 uncultured Erysipelotrichaceae bacterium | reverse complement strand
TCCAAAATCAGATGAATCGACCTGTACGACAATGGCACTGTTGGCCTGGCGGCCGTCACGGGCCGCATAGCTCATGCCGTTAGTGACAACGGTATCCTGCGCTGAGGCACCGTCAACGACATAGCCGCCCGGACACATACAGAAGGAATAGACACCCTTATGCAGAGATGAGGTGTGGGAGAGATGATATTCCGCAGCCGGCATGACAATGTCATCAGGAATGGTGCGGTACTGTCTTGTATTGATGAAGGACTGCAGGTGTTCCACTCTGACACCGACCGCAAAGTTTTTGGGCTGCAGAACCAGATCTTCTTTTTCAGCCAGCATATGCATGGTATCTCTTGCACTGTGGCCGATGGCCAGTACCAGTACATCACAGGGCAGCTCTTCCCCTTTGTCTGTCACAATGGCATTGAGTTTTCCCTGATGTGCTGTCACATCTTTCAGCTTTGTATCAAACCGGACCTCTCCGCCCATTTCTTCAATCTTATGACGGATTGTTTCATCAATGGTGACCAAGGCATCGGTTCCGATATGAGGATGATTGGTCCAGGCAATGGAAGGATCAGCCCCGGCTTTGATAAGTTCTTCCAGAATCAGATGGACGCGGGGATCTTTGACCCGGGTGGTGAGTTTGCCGTCTGAGAAAGCACCGGCACCGCCTTCGCCATACTGTACATTGGATTCCGGATTCAGCCGGCCGCCGTTCCAGTAGGTCTTTACATCCTTCTGCCGCTTGTCGATGCGGGAGCCCCGCTCCAGTACGATTGGCCGATAGCCCCGAGCAGCTAGCGCCAGCGCTGCAGCCATGCCGGCCGGACCGAATCCGATGACTACGGGTCTATGGACCAGCGGCGCCGTGCCGTTATCCGGCAGATGATAGATGAACTTCTCAGTATGCCGGGCGCTTTTGATCTTTTTCAGATAATGTTCTTCATGATCCACTTCAAAATCGATCAGATCCACATAACAGGCTTCATGATGGGGCCTTGCGTCAAGCGACCTTCTCCAGATGGAGGCACTCTGTATATCTTTCCGTTCAATATGATAATGCTGGATGGCATGTTCGATGGGGTCTGCAGGATGACGCAGGCTTGTATGGATTTCTACTCTCAGCATGTCTCTTTTTCTCCTTGAAACAGGTATATTCTACCAATGTTTACCCTAAAGAAAAGAAAAACATAGTCTATAATAGGCACATGCGGATCAATCGAAACAGAGCTCTGGAAGCGTATCAGAACTATGCGGCATCCTTCAATGCACAGGATGTGAAAATCAGACTGAAAATCGAACATACTTACCGGGTTGCCGCTCTGGCTGAACAGATTGCGGCAAGTCTTTCCCTGTCAAAAGATGATGTGGATCTGGCCTGGCTGCTGGGGCTGCTCCATGATCTGGGGCGTTTTCCCCAGATCAGAAAATACGGCACCTTCAATGATGCCCTGTCCGAGAACCATGCGGCCATGAGCGGCAATCTTCTTTTTCAGGAAGGCAGGATCAGAGATTATATCGATGATGACAGTGAGGACAGCCTGATTGAAAAAGCGGTGCGTCTGCACAGTGCCTATGCTCTGCCCAAAGGGCTGTCAGAAAGGGAAAGAATGTTTGCCAAAATTCTCAGGGATGCGGATAAAGTGGACATTCTGAAAGTGAACTGTGATTTTCCATTGAATGAAATCTATGATGTGCCGCTGGAACAGTTCAGAACAGCCGGGGTGAGTGAAGCCGTCATACAGGATGTCAGACAGGAGCGTACCGTTGACCACCGGCATTGTGAAACCTGCATGGATTCTCTTCTGGCCCATATCTGTCTGGTGTATGGATTAGTGTTTCAGGAAAGTATACGGGAAGTCAGAAAGCAGGGCTATCTGAAGAAGATGCTGGGGTTTGAAAGTGATAATCCTGAGGCACAGAAAGCCCTGGCAGAAACCGACCGCTGTGTTCATGCCTACATGGAAAAAAGACTGGCTGATCAGACAAATGCATGATTCTGTCTCTTTGTGACAGGTCATGTGTTTTTTATACATGAAAGCGGTATAATAATTAGCGTGTGAAATAATGGACAAGCTCAGGAGGCTGAAATGACAAAAATTATAACATTGGGTGAGATCATGTTAAGACTCTCACCATCCGGTACATACCGGTTTCTGCAGGCAGAAAGCTTCGATGCAGTTTATGGCGGCGGCGAAGCCAATGTGGCTGTTTCTCTGGCCAACTATGGCGATGATGCATATTACGTTACCAAACTGCCGGCCCATGAAATGGGGCAGGCAGCAGTCAATGCATTGAGGAAATACGGCGTCCACACGGATTACATTGTCAGAGGCGGCAGGCGCATCGGCATCTATTACTGTGAAACCGGTGCCTGCATGCGTCCCGGCAAGGTCATCTATGACCGTGCCGGTTCCGCCATTGCGGAAGCAGAGCCGGATGAATTTGACTGGGATGCCATCTTTGATGGGGCTGACTGGTTC
>ONOV01000155.1 GCA_900319505.1 uncultured Erysipelotrichaceae bacterium | reverse complement strand
TCCGCGTCTTCCACGGAAGAAGTACGCTGGGCAATGATGATCTTGGTTGTTTCCGGAATGTACTGCTTCATGGCTGCTCTGATTTTGGCATCGGTCTTGGTATCCACGGCACTGGTGGAATCATCCATGATCAGAATCTTCGGCTTCTTCAGCAAGGCTCTGGCAATACACAGACGCTGTTTCTGTCCGCCGGACACATTGGTGCCGCCCTGTTCAATATGGGTTTCATAGCCCTTCGGGAAGGTATCAATGAACTCATCTGCACAGGCCATATGACATGCCTGCTTCAGTTCTTCATCCGTGGCATTCTTATTGCCCCATCTGAGATTCTCAGCAATCGTACCGGAGAACAGCACATTCTTCTGCAGCACCATGGCCACACTGTCACGCAGTACCGTCAGATCATAGTTTCTCACATCCTCACCGCCGACGCGTACCGCTCCTTCTGTTACATCGTAAAGACGGGGAATCAGCTGCACCAGTGAAGACTTGGAAGAACCGGTACCGCCGATGATGCCGATGGTTTCACCTGAATGAATATGCAGGTCAATATCATCCAGCACATGCCGGTCCGCGGCCGTACTGTACTTGAACGACACATGATCAAAATCAATCGCGCCGTTCTTTACTTCTTTCACTGCATTCTCCGGGGAAACCAGCGTACTCTTTTCCACCAGCACTTCGGCAATACGCCGCGAACTTTCCAGCGAAAAGCTGATCATGACAAAGATGAAGGACACCATCATCAAAGAAGTAGTGATCTGGAAGGAATAGGTCAAAAGCGTAGAGAACTGTCCGACATCCAGCTCTGCCCCCTGGGAAACGATAATCGTACGGGAGCCGACCGACAGCACAAACAGCATGACCGCATAAAGACATATCTGCATCAGCGGGTTATTCAAAGCAAGAATACGCTCTGCCCTGGTGAAGGTCTTACAGATATCTTCACTGGCACGATCAAACTTCTTCTCTTCATAATCCTCTCTGACAAAGGACTTGACGACCCGGATGCCGGTCACATTCTCCTCTACGGATTCATTGAGCTTATCGTACTTCGGAAAGCCCTTCTTGAATAACGGCATGGTCAGCTTGATCACTGCCCCAAGGCCGATGGCAAGAAACGGAATCACCGCCAAGAAGATAAACGCAAGCCTGCCGCCCATGATATAGGCGAAGATAAAGGATACGATCAGATTCAGCGGCGCTCTGACAGCCGTACGGATAACCATCATGAAGGCCATCTGTACATTGGAAATATCCGTTGTCAGACGGGTAACAAGCGAAGCGGAGGAGAAACGGTCAATATTGGCAAAGGAAAAGTCCTGTACCCGATAGAACACATCCTTCCTGAGATTCTTGGCAAAGCCGCATGACGCATTGGAACACTTCACCCCGGCCCCATAGCCGAATAGCAGGCCCAGCATGGACAGCGTCAGCAGCTTCCATGCATAGCTGAAAATCGCAGCCAGGCCAGCCCCGGCCTTGATCTGGTTGACAAGACCGGCAATCAGAAACGGGATAAACGCTTCACAGATCACTTCACCGCTGACCAGAATCGGCGTCCAGATCGTATCTTTCTTATACTCTCTCAGACTTTTCATCAATGTTCGAAACATAGCATCTTTCCTTTCTATTTATACTGCAGCAGAAAAAATAAAAGACGGTCCTTTTAAAAAACCGGCTTTGTACGAAAGATCTTTCTGTCCAGTTATTGCATTACCTATTATAAGGAGTTTTCATACTCCCTGCCAGTCAAATCAGCGGTTATGTCAAAGACTTTTTTCGCTTCTTTGCGCATCATCGCATGATACGCACATATTATTACTACTACATTTTCTGTGTTATAATCAGACACAGTCACAGGAGGTGAAAAAATATGCACCTGGGGATGTCAAAATCAAAGAATTCCACTTCTCTTTATGTCCTTAAATCCACTTATCATAACGGCTTTCATTCCACCAAAATTGTCGAAAAGCTCGGTACGGTAGAAGAACTGTCCAGGAAACTCAACGGCCAGGATCCGATTGTCTGGGCCAAAGAACATATCAAAGAGCTCAATGCCCTGGAAAAAGAAGAAAAAAGGGAAGTCATGGCCAAGTACTCCCCCGTCCGGCAAATTGAAAAAGGACAGCAGCGCACCTTCAACGGCGGCTATCTGTTTCTGCAGAAATGCTATGTGGAACTGGGCCTGCCGCAGCTGATGGAATCCATCCGCCGCCGCTATCATCTGGACTACAGCCTGGATGCGGTATTTTCGCGTCTTGTCTATGCAAGGCTGCTGCATCTCTCGGATGAAGACTATTACCGGGAGAGCCAGCTGCTCATCGAACAGCCCAACTTCACATCTGAAAAGATCGCTGCATCCCTGGAAATCATCGCCAGAGAAGCGGATAACATCCGCACCCACCTGTACCGGAACACCAGAAGATTATTCGGCCCCGGTCAGGACAGACTTTTCTATACCTCCTCCATCTGTCTTTATGAATCCAGCCACATGGAAGGCGTTTACCAGAAAGTCATCCCGATGGAACTCTACTATGACAGCAATTCTATTCCGATCGGCTACACCATCAACCCGACCCATGAAGCAGAACCCCGTACCACTGCCGCAGAAAAAGACATCCGCCGCAGCTTTGACGGCGTACCGGCCATCTCCATCGGTGATGCCGGCTATACTTCCGGCGCTTCGCCCACCTTCCGCGACTGGAGCTCCCTCAACAAATACATGACCATCGTTCCCTATGCCAAGTTCAATGATGCCGAGAAACAGCAGGCATCTGATCCTGCCCGCTGGCACTGTACGGACCAGGAAGGCACCTTCAATCTGGAAGAACTGCGTACGGGATCTGAAGCAGGGCATCTTTCCCGCTGTTACTACAAAGATCTTTGCAATGACTCCCAGCGCACCATCCTTGTCTATTCCATCTATCAGATGGAACAGATCCTGGCCCAGCGCGCCTTCAACACCAGCCATGGCAGTCTTATGAAAATACGGGAGAATTCATCCGATGAGCTCATCGGCGGCATCACTGCCATTGTGACAAACATCCTTGATGTCGATGCCCCTGAACTGATCAGCCTGTATAACATGCGCACCGATGATCTGGAACGCTGCCGGATTCTCAGCATGGAGGCAGATGAAATCAATGAAGATCTGACCCTGGATGAAAGCATCCGGGCTCACTTCATCATCTGCTTCAGCGCCAATGTGGTGTTCGCTTCCCTGATGCATAAGATGAACAGCAGAGGCGAAGGCAGAGATGTGGCTCAGCAATTGCGCGACATGCAGTTCATGAAGATTCAGTCTGAAGGCTATGTGCCTCTTTACACCCGCAGCGATCTGACCGACAGATTACATGAAGCCATCGGTTTCCGTACGGATTATGAGATTATTTCCACTCGTCAGATGAACCGTCTTGTCCGCAATAAGCTATAATAGCGATAGAGGCATACTATGAGAAAACTTGGTACGATCATTTTCACCCTCTTCCTGGCAGCAATGCCGCTGCCGGTATTTGCCGAAGAGTCATCTGATATCACCATCCCGGTGGTATTCGGTGTACTTGCCTTAATCGGCCTTGTGATCTTTCTGATCCTTGGACTTACCGTCACCATCGTTGCCCATAATACGGATGAAAACCAGGATGGGTTATGAGAAAAAGACAG
>ONOV01000154.1 GCA_900319505.1 uncultured Erysipelotrichaceae bacterium | reverse complement strand
GCTAACTAACTCAGCATGAGCATGTCTCATGGCTAGTGACGGGCATTGTCAACTGCCCGATGATGTATCCATAGTCCTCTGTACCGAAGAATGTGAGCTAACACACAGTCTGGGAGCATATCGAAAGATATGACGTCAGAACCAGATGGATGAGATACAAAACCTGCTGTCTGTAAAGGAAATCAAGGCCCTGCAAGCCTCGAACCTTTATGGGTCGGGGTTAGTTGACCAACCCCGGACAGCAGTGAACAGCCTGAGGTGAGTACAGCTCATGAAGCGGCTCAGTAAATGCCCGCCTTCTGTTTGTGTTACTATTAAAACAGAAGGCAGGCATTTTTATGTCAACATATGTAATGAGCGATCTGCATGGCTGCAAGGATGAATTTGATGCCATGCTCAGAAAAATACAATTTTCAGACTATGACACGCTGTGGATCGACGGCGATGTATGCGACCGGGGCAGATATTCCATTCCCCTGCTGATGGAAATCATGTCGCATGACAACATGCACCTGGTGTTCGGCAACCATGATGTCTGGCTGGCCCGCTATTGCCAGCAGCTGATCGACGGCAAGAAAGATCCCAATGCCATGGATCTCACCAACGATTTTCTGTGCTGGCTGCACTACAATGGCGGCTATGCTACCGCTGATCAGTACATGGATCTTTCCTTTCCCCAGTGCTATGACATCAAACTGTATCTGGAGGATCATGTCCTCTATCAGTATGTCAATGTCCATGGGAAGAAGTTTCTGCTGGTCCATGCCGGCCTGACGCCGGAATACATGCACAGCGATATCCGCATGAGCGAAGTACCTTCACAGATTCTGATCTGGAGCCATGTGGATATTGACTGCAATCCCTATCCGGACTGCACGATGATTGTGGGACATGTTCCTACCTTCATGTATGCCCCCAGGTATGATGGCAGAATCATCCATGGCAGAGATAATAAAACAATTCATATTGACTGCGGCTGTGTCTATGGAAGAAGACTCGGCTGTATCCGTCTGGATGATATGCAGGAGTTCTACATTGACAGTACCTATCCATATATCAAATACTATCCGGACAACTATGAAGAGCTGGTCAAAGACAGCTGAGCCATCTTAAGAAAACTTTAAGCAGAGCTGCGTGGAAACTTAATCTTCATTGCGTACATTATAGATAGAGGAAGTGAAACGTATGGTAAGAAACAAGATGGCACGCATGCCCTGGCTGTTTATGGCAATTGCCCTGTTTGCGGCGCTCGGCGTCACGCTGGCTGCAGCTGTTGACAGACTGATCCGATTCCTCCGCCATTAAAAGACGGAGGTTTTTCTTTTCCTTCAGGAAAAAGAAAAAGATCTCCTTCCTTTTTCAGGAAAGAAATCTCTTGAAGCGCATCAATTACTTCAGGGTCTTTTCGACAAGGGCTTTGACCTCGTCCATGGTATCCATTTCAAGAGCCTGGTCAGCCAGCTTCTTCATCTCCTCATAGTTGAGGCCGTTGATGATCTTACGTGCTTTCAGAATGGATGTAGCGCTCATGGAGAACTCATCCAGACCCAGACCTAACAGTACCGGAGCTGCCAGTTCATCGCCGGCCATCTCACCGCACATACCGCACCATCTGCCATGCTTGTGTGCACCGTCAATAGTCATCTTGACTTCACGCAGGATGGACGGGTTCAGCGGCTGATACAGATAGGAAACAGCCTGGCTCATGCGGTCAGCAGCCATGGAGTACTGAATCAGATCGTTAGTACCGATGGAGAAGAAGTCAGCATACTTGGACAGCTGATCCGCCAGGACAGCCGCTGCCGGAATTTCGATCATGCAGCCGACTTCTACATCTTCGCCGACCTTGACGCCTTCGGCAATCAGCTTTGCTCTTTCTTCATCATAGATGCCCTTTGCTTCCTTGAATTCAGCAACTGTAGCAATCATCGGGAACATGATGCACAGATGACCATAAACAGAAGCTCTGAGCAGTGCTCTTAACTGGGTTCTGAAGATATCCTTTCTCTGCAGGCAGAAACGGATTGCACGAACACCGAGGAACGGGTTCATTTCTTCAGGGAATGTATAGTACTTCAGCTTCTTATCACCGCCGATATCCAGTGTACGGATGACTACCGGTCTGCCGTTCATGCCTTCCAGCACCTGCTTGTAGGCTGCAAACTGTGTGTCTTCATCCGGGAAGTCATCCTCGCTCTTCATATAGAGGAACTCTGTTCTGAACAGACCGACACCTTCGCCGCCATTGTTGAGAACACCCTCAACATCAGCCGGAGAACCGATATTGCCGACAAGCAGAACCTTATGTCCATCTGTAGAAACAGACGGCTGATCCTTCAGAGCCTTCAGTGCTTCCTTTTCCTTGCGGAAAGCTTCAGCCTTAGCCTTGTATTCTTCTACCTGTGCATCAGTCGGGCTGGTAATCACTTCACCATTGATGGCATCGAGAATGACAAGATCACCTGTCTTAACCGTATCCATGATACCTTTGACACCGACAACCGCCGGAATCTCAAGAGAGCGGGCCATGATGGCACTGTGGCTTGTACGGCCGCCTACTTCTGTTGCGAAGCCCTTGGCATATTCCTTGTTCAGAGAACCTGTATCAGAAGGTGTCAGATCCTTGGCAACGACAATGACCTCCTTGTCCAGTGTAGCCAGATTAGGAATTTCCAGGCCGGTCAGATTGCACATCAGACGGAAAGAAACATCTCTGATATCAGCTGCTCTTCCTCTCATGTACTCATCTTCCATTGCTTCAAACATACCGACCATCTGGTCAGATACTGTCTTGGCAGCGAAAGCGGCATTTTCCTTATTATTGCGGATTTCTTCCTCAATCATGTTGCGGAATTCCGGATCATTGGCCATGGTCAGATGGGCATCGAAAATGGCAAGTTCTTCCGCCTTCAGGCTCTTGGAAGCAACTTCCTTGATCTTTTCAATGTCAGCAACAGTCTTCTTGAAAGCTGCGTCGAGAGCTGCCAGTTCCTTGTCAGGATCGGCATCCTCTTTCTGAATGTTCAGTACAGGCTGTTCAAGCTTGTAGACTTTTGCGATTGCAATACCCTGAGATGCAGCAATACCTTTAAGCATGAAATCTATATCCTCCTATCGCTTAAATATCAGCAAGTCCCGTGTCACACGTTCATCACGCTGGAAAACGCTTTCTTCCTTCATGCTGACTGAGACAGCATAAAGATATGACAGAATGATCTGATTCAGTTTTTCAAATGAGATAAATCGTAATCAACACGTACTTTCTACCTCGTATTTTACCATCGTTTATTATCCCGTACAATTTATTAATGCGGTTTTCACTGCCTTTTTATACAGGTCCTGGCGCATATCCGGGCAGGCTTAAGCACCCTTAAAAAGCAAAATGATGCCGTTCCTGTCAGCAGGATGATGAATCCCCCCGCTCTTACAGACAGGAACGGCAGATCTGCCTGGGGCGTCTTTCCGGCAGATGCTGATCTACAGCTTCAGATTCAGGCAATTGATGAATTCTTTTGCCGCTTTCTGGCGGACCACATAATAATGTGATCTGGAGAAGTACATGAGGAACCAGTTCGGTTCCGATTTCATCAGATAGTCATGCATAATAATGTGTCTTGCGTTTTCAGTGCATTCCATCAGAACTCTGTCAACAACGGAAATGAAAGAAAGATTATCTGCGTATGCCTGTGCATGAATGTACAGGTCCCCGGAGATACGGGCTGTGTCTGTTCTGAGAACATTCAGCCGATAGATTCTGCCAACGTATTCTGCGGCAGCCATATAATTGTTCTGATTTTCATCAGGAGGCATATTCATTTCTCCTTTTCTTCCTGACGCCCCTTGTTATGGTTTTATTATTACCCAATTTGTCATTGCCGTGGGCAATAAATTTATCAGATCAGCAATTATTTTAGGCTAATATTGAATAACATGCAGAACAACAAGGATACATTATTCCATATGTACAGGATACACATTTTGTCACAGGTCAGAAACAGATAAAAGGAACCGGCCAGCCGGTTCCTTTTCAAGTACTTACTGAACTTCAATCAGTCCGTAATTGCCATCCTTACGGCGGTAGGCAACAGATACCTTGCCGCTTTCATCATCTGTGTAGATGTAGAAATCATGCCCGGACAGTTCCATCTGCATGATCGCTTCATCCAGATCCATGACATCCGCTGTGATCGCCTTTGTCTTGACCGGGATATCATCAGCTTCCTCTTCCTTGACATCTTCTTCAACGAAAGCTTCCGCCAGGTTATCCTTGTGTCTTCTTGACAATCTTGTCTTCTGTCTTCTGATCTGATCTTCCAGCTTGTCAATGGCAAGATCAACTGCTGCGTAGAAATCCTTATTAACCACTTCAGTTCTGAGAATACCAACCTTGGTCGGGATGGTGATTTCAACCTTCTGGCTGTTGGGATAGACACGGGCAACAACCCTGGCCGTCGTATTCGGGTCAATCAGAAGATACTTTTCCAGCGTGGAGAGCTTCTTCTCGATCTGGTTTCTCATGGCCTCCGTAATGGTTACATTTTTTCCTACTATTTCAAACCGCATATATGACACCTCCTGTCTACAGTACATGTGCGGTAAATTGCATTATTGTTCTGAGGTTCACTCTCTCTTTCTTTACCTGTATTATACCCGTTTTTCATGTCCGCGTTCAATTGACATAAATGCAAATATGATGAAAAGAAAAACAGGAATGCGTCATTCCTGTTCAGCCAGTTTAACCAGCCATCGATATACCACAGTCATGGCATAGGAGTCCATGCCGCAGTATTTTTTCAGATCATCAATGATTTCCTGCTCGTTGTCCGGATGTTCATCATGATCCAGATGACGCCAGGCAAAAACCGCATCCATGCCCTGATGGATGGCAAGATCATTGTAGGACGCATCATTCATGACAGACATGATCTTCTTCAAAGACCACTGGCCGGCCATGCCGATGTGATAGACCGTACCACAGACAAACGGCAGCTGCAGATCTTCCATCCTTTCATTGATGGATAGAAGCGCATCCCGGTATTCAGGGAACTGATCCGCAAACTCCCCGATTCTGAGCTTTTCCGCCCCTTCTGCATTATAGGCAATGACACTGCCTGTTTCCGGTATTTCCTGAATCAGTGAAGCCGCCATGGCCCGGCGGTCATCATGCTTGGAAAGGAATACCTTATGGGTAACCGTTCCGTCTTTCTGCATGATATGCAGGGAATATTCAAAGGGAAGTACATCATAAGGCCGCATGCCTTCATACGGCGGTATGGCAAAGCGCTCCCATTCAAAATCAAGGAAGGAAATCGGATAGCTGATCCTGCCAAGCCATGCTTTCAGGCCCATCCTGTCCACATAGATGCCGCCATCCCGATCCGCCATGATCTGGGCATACTGCATGCGGCTTGCTTCAATCCGTTCCAGATCTGCCTCTTTGAGTCTTGTCTTTCCTTCCGCATACAGCTCGTATTTATGCTGGGAGGAAACAAGATTCAGGATGGAATTATCCGGCAGAGCCAGTTCATCCGGAAAGCAGGTATCATAGTAGCGGCATTTCATTCTTCCAGCACACCTGGCGGTGCGCTCCGGTCTGCCTAGATCCTTTTCACTGACGTGCTGCATCGCATCCAGAATCGTGCCCGGCTCTTTCATTTTCTTCCGGATTTCCGCCATGGCCGGCATGGTGGGATTGTTATTGGCATTGTAGAACGCATCTGAAACCACAAACAGCTGCTCAGGATCCAGTTCTTTTCCCCGGCGGTAGGCTGCGTTGAGGTGGATGATGCGCACATCCTTTACGACAATGCCGTTATGTTCCAGCACCCATACCGTATCACAATAGAACTGCATGTCGTCCGCATGGGGATAGAGACCGATGAACAGGAAGTACAGCATCCAGCCATCCTCCATCTTATGCAGAAACGGCACCTTGACTCTGAGATCATGGTATTCAAACCTGGCTTTCACCAGCCATTCTTCTTCCTTCAAAGCAGCCAATGCCTTCTCAGGCACATCCCCGCGCTGTCCCAGAAAACACTTTTCAATACCGAGCTTTTCGGCGGCGATAGCCGTGACCTGCTCATCCAGCCTGACAAAAGGACGGTATTCTCTTGGTTCAGCGTGCTGCTCATAGACAAAAAGACGGGGACATCTCGTGTATTTTTTTACATCTGATATATGAAAAACTGTCATAGCATGTGTATTCTAGCATAAAACAAAGAAAAAGACTCTTCAGGCTGTTTCCCTGAAGAATCTTTAAGAACACTCAGTCCTTAATGCTGTTGGACTTTACCAGCATGGCGGCACCGATCACACCCGGTTCCTCCAGCTTCGCTTCCACAAACGGCGTATCCCAGACTTCCTTATGGGAATACTTCTTATAATTTTCAATCACACCGTCCAGGAACTTGTCGGCACTCTTCATCATGCCGCCGCCCAGCACAAACATATCCGGATCACAGACACAGGCAACCGTAGCGAAGTACTGGCCGAGGTCTTCTTCGACCTGGACTGCGATCTTCTCTGCCTCTTTATTGTCTTCTGCAGCAAGATTGAAGACATCGCCGGCATTATGAATCTTATCTTCCCCGAACACAGCTCTTCCCTTACGGGTTACAGCTGTACCGGAAGCTTCATTTTCAATGGCGCCGACATTGAGATAGTTGATCTTTTCTCTATTGCGATCAATGACAATATTGGCAACTTCCGCCCCGAAGCCGTGTTTGCCTGATACGGTCCTGCCATGGACAATCAGAGCACCGCCTATGCCGGTAGACAAAGTTGTATAGAACACAACATCCAGTCCCTTGCCGGCGCCGACCAGCGCTTCGGCAAGACCTGCCACATTGGCATCATTATCCAGATAAGCCGGCATGTGGAATTCATCGCTCAGAGCTTTGGCAAACGGATAGCCCTTGAAGCCCGGCAGATTGGTGGACAGCACCATGGTGCCGTTCTTTGTGTCAACCGGTCCCGGCACCCCGACGCCGATGCCTTCACACTCTTCCCATCCTTCAATCTGGCGCACCATGCCTTTCAGATTGGACAGTACTTTTTCCGGTCCTTCTGTACCATAGGAAGGCCCCTTGATCTGGGAAAGAACATTTCCCTCATCATCTACCCTGGCTACTCTGACATTGGTACCGCCAAGATCGATCCCGATATAGGTTTTCATCATTTATTCCTCCTGCTGATCTACACCTATCAGATTTTCACCGCTGATTTTTGTTATTTTCACCCGGGTAAACTGACCCGGAACATAGTTCTTTTCCGTATGGAAACGCACTTCCCCATCCACATGGTCCGGGGCCATTTCCCCTGTACGGCCGATATACATGTCCGTCAGAGGGTCCACACTTTCCACTAACACTTCCATCGTTCTGCCGACTCTCTTTTCAAGAAGCGACAGCGCAATCTTCTCCTGTAAGGCAAGCAGGTTCTTCTGTCTTCTTTCCTTCTCTTCAGCCGGCACATCATCTTCCATAGCAAAGGCCGGCGTATCCTCTTCACGGGAATAGGTAAATGCCCCGAGATGATCCCACTGCACCTGTTCGATCATGGATAATGTCTCTTCATAGTCCGCTTCCGTTTCGCCCGGGAACCCGGCAATCAGGGTTGTACGCAGAACAGCATCCGGCAGTTTTTGACGGATAAGAGAGGTCAGATCGAGTATTTTCTGTCTGCTTGTTGCCCGGCGCATGGCATGCAGCACGTGGTCGCTGCCGCTCTGGGTCGGAATATCAAAGTAAGGCAGAATATGCTTGGACTGCCGGATCGTTTCAATCAGTCCCGGCTGTACTTCATCCGGATAAAGATACAGCATGCGGATCCAGCGAATTCCTTCCAGCGCATCAAGCTTCTGAAGCAATTGCTTCAGATGGAACTGGTGATCCTCATCAAAGCCGTATTTGGAACAGTCCTGGGCAACCAGTGTAATTTCCTTCACCCCATGGGCAGCCAGATCCTTCGCTTCGCTGAGGATATCTTCTTCCCTGCGGGAGTGCAGCGGTCCTCTGATATTGGGAATGGCACAGAATGCACAGCGGTTGGAACAGCCGTCACTGATCTGCAGATAGGCCATCCATGGCTTGCCCGAAAGCATCCGGGGCACCCGGCCGTAGTTGTCTGCTATCTTCAATCCCAGTTCCTCAGACAGAATTGCACCAAGTGACGGATATTCCTCCAGGGAAACAAACCGGTCTACTTCCGGCATTTCCTCCTCCAGCTGCTTTTTATAGCGTTTGACAAGACACCCCATGACAATCAGCTTCTTCAGATTCTTTTCCTTCAGATCAGCCGTATCCAGGATTGTCTCAATGGCTTCTGTCTTGGCACTTTCAATAAAACCGCATGTATTGATGATGATCGCATCTGCCTCATCATAGGAAGTGGTCAGTTCCACTCCCGCATATTTCAGCATGCCGAGAACATTTTCCGTATCAACAAGATTCTTGGCACACCCCAGTGATATGATTCCTACTTTCATTTAACTCTCCAGATCTTAATTTATTCTACCACCTGTCCAATTCGTGATAAACCGGAAATCACAATCTGTATCAGCCGGATACCAGTTATCGCAATCAAAAACATCTGTCTTCCCTGTACAGGAAAACAGATGTCAGCTGTTTCAGTCAGCCAGTGTTCCAAACGGATCCCAGGGCTTCAGCTCAATGCTCTTTTCATCAAGAGCCTTCAAAGCCTTCTCACTGATGTACTTCTTTTCTACCGCAGCCGTATAGACATAGGCATCAAACCAGGAATCCGAGGCAATGAAATAACCCTTATTCGCAATCTTGTCACCCCAGCTGTTTTCAATCTTCCATCTGGTCGGCTTGCCATCCACCAGATTCACCCCGGTCAGCACCATGGCATGGTTCATGGCAGACTGACGGAAATCAAGCATCTCGGCCTTGGTCATATCCAGATCCATATCGAATGTGAAGCCGTAGTCATTGGCGCCATCATCCCATAAGCCGGTTGTCTGATCGCCATCCGGTGCACAATCGCAGCCGAACCATACCGGGCTGCCGTCTTTCAGCTGGGCAATGATCGCTTCCTTCAGCTCATCCATCGGCACATTCAGCATGCATACCGGATTGCCGTCCACCACATTGCCAAGATATTTCACCGTATAGGTATGATAGTAAGGCTTATCTGCGGTCGGGCCGTTGATCAGATCCACATAGTCATCCAGGTCTTCCCCAAGATAATCATGGTAGAAGGACAGCGGGGTCACATCATGCTCGCAATGGTAATTGTCCTTGTCATCATAGTAGACAAAGTCGAACTTTACCGGCGGCATGCCGAAGCAGCTGGCGATCAGACCATAGATTTCTTTCAGCGTCTTCTGTCTGTACTGCTCTGTTTCTTCCTCATTCATATGTCTGATGTCCGCCGCAAACTTTCTGAGTCTGCGGTTGAGAATCAGGTTCATGCGGTTTGTATGAGAAGACTGGTATGTTTCAGGCATGGCAGTCTTGGGGCAGATGCCGTACTTCTTGACCAGGGATACCAGCATGTTCCACTGGCCGCCGTCTCCTACTGCCATTTCCAGCAGGAAGCGGTTTGTCTCACTGTCAGCCGGTTCGTTCTTTTCATCGATCACGCAGTTCATGAACCAGTTGGCTTTTTCCAGCTTGTCATAGAATGCAATGTAGTTCTGGGACAGTTCAAATTCCTTGATCTGATACTTCTTTCCGATCTTTTCTCTTAATACATTCATACTGGAGAAAATCCAGCAGCGGCCGGACTGCAGCTGATTGGTAACCGGCATGGTTTTCAAATTGATGGAAAAGAAGTCAGGATTGTTCTCTTCTGCTTCAAGTGAACGGGATATCGTACCGATATCATTGCGGGTCAGGGCATGTCTGACCACTCTTGCCTTGTCATCTGAAAGATAATTCTCACGTAAGGATGTCAATGTCTGTGCATCAATATGTTTCATAAAAACCTTCTTTCCAGCTTCTCAGTCTACCGCTTTTGTTTCATTTGGACAAACCCGCCTGTCCAGCAGCCAATAGACCAGTACAGCAAGCCCCATGCCGCCTAATGTATCTGACAGAAAATGCATGCCCGCAAAGATTCTAGATACTGCCACAAACAGAATTACAATCCAGGTAAGCAAAAGGATCGTCTTCTTTCTGTCTTTGAGCTTAGTACAGGCACATGGCAGCCAGCAGAGGCTCAGGCTTGTGCCGGCACTGACCGTATGGGCACTGGGAAAACTCTTATATGCATCGCTTACAAGCGCCGGTCCGTTGATCACATACCATGCTTTGAACTGGCGCTGCGGATCATCCATATAGATGAAGCGGGGACGGGCCCAGAT
>ONOV01000165.1 GCA_900319505.1 uncultured Erysipelotrichaceae bacterium | reverse complement strand
TTACATAATCAAAATTCACAATGATACCGCGGGAGCAGCTGACAAAATTACTGAATTTACAGAGCAGTTCTTCAATCCTGCTCTGTGACATATAAGCCTTGCATTCTTCGGTTGAGCTTTTACGGTGGAAGTAGACATAGTGATTGTGGTAATCCGTATAAATAATGTCATTATAGGCAACGCGGCTTTCATCAGGCAGCGTCAGAAAGCTTTCCGGGGATTGTGGATTGGCAAATAAATGGATCGCCAGCAGCATTTCACGGAAGTTCTTATAAGTCAGAGGCTTCAGAAGATAGTAATCAGCCCGGACCTTGTAGCTTTCTGCGGCGAATTCATTGCTGGTAGTGATAAAGACAATTCTGACTCCCGGATCAATATCACGGATGCCGATCCCGGTTTCGATTCCGGTCAGGGCTTTCATATAAATGTCTATGAACAGAAGGTCATAGAGGTCTTTTCTGAAATGCTTCAGGAAGGATTCACCGCTGTCAAATTCATGGTAATCGGCAGGGGGAAGATTTACGCTCTGAAGGCTGCGGTCCATATTCTGCCGGATGATTCTGCGGTCCTGTGCATCATCATCAATAATGGCAATATGTAAATTTGTACTCTCTGTTTTAGTCATTGCAGTTTCCTCAGAAATAGGTTGACCGTGTACCGGCATTCTGCCGTAACTGCTGCACGGCTATAAGAAAATTATATCGTAATCGGGGTCTCATTCAAAACCGTACAAAAAACTGCATAGCACGAATCGAATGAAACATGCATGAAAACATAAAAAACAAGGCCGGAATGAGATTCGACCTTGTTTCATCGGTATGAAATATCGATCAGGCAGCCTGTTTTTCGGCTGTGCTGACAGTCGTATTGTTCTTTTCCTTAGGCTTCAGCAGTGTCTTCATGCAGGTAACAACAACTACTACTGCAAGCACAATCAGGAACACCGCCAGGATCAGCTGCAGACCATTGACTAAGAATACGGCGGTACCGTTCATGTATGCCTGTACATTGGACACGACATTCAGAACGATTGCGGTAAATGTTACTGCCAGCATGACACCCATCGGTACAAGTACCATCTTGTTCTCTCTCTTTGTTGCTTTCAGGAATACCGCAACACCCAGTAAGACAAGGGCAGCGAGCATCTGGTTGGCAGCACCGAACAGTGCCCATACATTCTGATAACCGCCAAGGCAGAGGACATAGCCAAGTGCCAGGGTAACAACAGTAGCGATATAACGGTTGGTCAGGAACTTTGTAAGAGGTGTCTCTTCTTTGCTTTCATCCATGAACAGCTCCTGGAAACTGAGTCTGCCGATTCTGCCGACGGAGTCAAGCGTGGACAGGGCAAGAGCAGAGATGCACATTGTCATGAATACGTTGGCAAAGGACTGCGGTACACCAAGGCGCTCCATGAATCCCGCAACACCGGAGGAGAAGATCTGGAACGGTGTCAGTCCGGCCGGGGCTGTGCCATTGACAGCAACGGCACCGACAACGATCAGGGAGACAACACCAAGCAGTGTTTCTGTCAGCATGGCGCCATAGCCAACTGGCAGCATGTCCTTTTCATTGGAGATTGTCTTGGAAGAAGTGCCGCTGGAAACAAGGCTGTGGAAGCCGGAGACAGCACCGCAGGCGATGGTGACAAACAGGGTCGGGAACATGTAGCTCTTTCCGCCGTTTGCGTTAGTCAGAACAAAACCATTGAAGGCATTGAGCTTCATTGTGGGATGGCCGACAACTACACCGACAACACCGCCTAAGATCATGCCTAATAACATGAAGGTAGTCATGTAATCACGCGGCTGCATCAGGATCCACATCGGTACAACTGCTGCCGCAAACAGATAAACCATCAGAACAACGTTCCATTGTGAAGCAGTGAGATAGACCGGCAGCTTCATGCCTAAGGCAAACATCAGTGCGATGAATACGATGGCAGTAACAAACTTCCACTTTTCAGTCATCTTCTTGCCCAGCGCTTTCTGCATTAAGCCGAAGACACAGGCAAAGCCGACAAACAGGAAGGAGATAGTAGCAGCTGCTGCACCGTTGAAGTTCTTTGTGACAGTGCCGTCAGCGGCTGTGACATAGCCGTTGAAGGTGGAAGAAGTCATGGAAGTGAAGGCAGCGATGACCAGGCAGCTGAACAGCCAGCAGAACAGGGTGAAGAACTTGCGTCCTGTCTTGCCGATGTACTGCTCGATGACAAGGCCGATGGACTTGCCGTCATTCTTGACAGAAGCGAATAAGGAGCCGAAGTCCTGTACAGCACCGAAGAAGATGCCGCCGACTAACAGCCAGACAAGTACCGGAACCCAGCCGAATACGGAAGCCAGGATCGGACCCTGAACCGGACCGGCACCGGCAATGGAAGAAAACTGGTGGGTGAATACGGTCAGACGGGAAGAAGGAACATAGTCCTCACCGTCATTGTGGGTAACAGCAGGGGTTGGTGCTTTGGGATCAACGCCCCACTTTCTGGCGAGCCATCTGCCGTAGAAGGTGTAGCCGCAGAGAAGTACAACGATAGCTAATACAAGAATAACAAGACTGTTCATAACAGTTCCCCTTTCTCAAGAAATGAAATAGCGTTCGTGTAAACAAAAACGCTTTCATCTTCAGCAGATAAATATCTGCACAAAGACGAAAGCGTAAATATCTTCCGCGGTACCACTTTGCATTCCATGGAAAACCATGGCCCTTTACCCGTCTAACAACGGGCTCCCAGATAACGGCCGGATGCCGGTGACGCCTACTTTGTTCGGGCCACTGCTCGCAGAGGATACTGACAATCCATCACCATACGGCCTCTCACCTTATACCGCTCTCTGTTATGGATCAGAAGACTGCAGCGTGTTCTGTTCATCGCATTTCATTTCTGACAGCTTGAATACTACACTTGGAAAGCTATGGCGTCAATAAAGTTTTCGAAGAAAATTTCAAAAGTTACATATGAATGAAAATAATTTCTGAAAAAATTTCATAAATGATCTGGCGACTGTTGTGATACTGCTCGATCTATTCTCTG
>ONOV01000055.1 GCA_900319505.1 uncultured Erysipelotrichaceae bacterium | reverse complement strand
TATTGTTCTGCTTTTTCTATCCTCTAAAAAGTATCTGCGTTTTGGCATAGCACCATCAATCGCCATCACAGTTCCATTTGTCATCATCTGGATGATGATACAGTTTGGTGCTGTATACCGTTATTTTTCCTGGATCGGCATTGCGGATATAATTTCCCCATTGGTTGTGATCCTCCTTCTTTTCATCCTGTTTGATGATCATATCGGACGGGTTCTGTTTGCCTTTCTTGTGATCTGCAATTTTTCCAATCTCTGTGTCTGTCTGGCAAAGTATTCAGAGGGGCTGATCTCTCCCAGTTATGCTGCCATGCGCTATCACTGGACATTCTCCAGTCTGCTTCTGGGATACGAGATCATCATCTGCTTCTTCCTCTGGCATACAATATTCCGTGACTTTTCATCTTTTGATACACCGGAATACCGCGAAATAAAAATAGAGAGATACCTGTGGCTGATCCCCGCTACATTCTATGTCGTCTGGATGTACATGTTCTATTCCGGTGATGGTTCCGCTGTTGCCAAGCTCGCGCAGCTTTATTATGTACTGACGATCCTTACGGTTGATCTTGGCTCTCTGGTTGTCTACCGTGTGATCATTCAAACCGTCCGCGAACAGGCCGAAAACCTTGAACTTCGAGCAAAGAATTTCAACCTTCAGATGATTTCACTGCAATATCAGAATATTGAACAGAAAATCCAGCAGACAAGGCGCCTGCGTCATGATCTGCGCCATATACTGGCTGTCATCGGTTCCATGGCAGAAGCTTCAGACTGGGAACATCTGCAGAAATATATAACTGAAGTTCAGAACAGTACGGATCTGGCAACACCGATTAAATACTGTGAAAACAATGCCGTCAATGCTGTCCTTTCCTATTACGTACCGCAGATGAAAAAAGATGCCATCACCGCTTCCATTCAGCTCTCCCTTCCTGATGATCTGAAAATCTCTTCTTCAGATCTCTCCATTCTTTTTGCAAATCTTGTTGAAAATGCCATTGAAGCCTGCCGTCATCAGATTCATACGGAACGAAAGATCACCATCCAGGGAAGTATGCATGGTGATAATACAATTGCCTTTACATTTACAAATACCTATTCTATTCAGCCTAAAACCGACAGCCGCGGTGTTCTGCTGTCAATAAAGCACGATGGCAATGGCATTGGCGTTGAATCTGTCCGTGTCATCGTCAAGAAGTACAACGGTCATATGGATATTAAAGCCGAAAATAATGTCTTCACGGTAAAAATCCTGCTGCTGACAGAATGAATACTGAAGCACCAGAAAGCGGGACACTCGCATTGAGTGTCCCGCTCTTTTTATCCCTTTTTCAGGATTTCTGTTTAAACCGTTTCTGAGTCTTACTCAGCTTCATGCTTTCTCTTACCGATGATCGCAGCAATCATTGCAGCAATGGCCAGAATAAGTGATGACAGCCAGAGCTTCATATTGCTTTCCACGCCTGTATCAACCGCAGCACCGGTCTTGGGAAGAGTCTTGACTACCGGATTATTAGAAACAGTCTTCGGCAGAGGTTTCAGAATGTTGTTACCGCCTGTCTGATCTGATCCGGCAGTGACAGGAAGAGGCTTTTTCTTATCATCGTCATTGGTAACAGGAATCAGTGTATTGGTAATAATGAATCCTCTGTTCTGATCTCCCTCGCGATAACTGCTATAGCCTTCAGGAACTTCCGTCTGTACAACTTCATATGATGCATCAGCTTCAAGATCGGACCAGGTATATGTCCATCCGTGTTCAGCGTCAAGGACTACCGGTTCACCAAGTGCTTCACCATTCTGATAGAGCTGTACCGATACAGATTCCGGACGACGTCCCTCCGCATTGTCATTGTCATCCCATACAACCTGGACGTTTACCTTTATTTCATCATCTTCAACAATCGGCTCAGGATCAGCTTTTCGTTCTGTTACCGTCAATGTGCCGTAGACAACGCTGATGGAATAATTCTCAGCTTTCGTGACTTTCTCTTCCTGATCTGCTGCCAGCACGAACAGATTCATCATGCGGGCCTTGTCCGTTACAGTGTTTTCTTTAATAGAAGCACCTTTCAGAGTGTAATCGAACAGATTCAGGCTCTGTCCCGGTTCCGTCTGACTGCCTGTCACATTGAACTCAGCACCTTCTCCTTCGACAAATCCATCTCCGGAAACTGTAACCTCAGGTGCGGTAAGCGGTGTGCCGTCATACTCTTTTTCTGCAGATGCTGATGTGAATGTCAGGCTCCGCTTTGTCACTGTCAGTGTACCGTTCTTCAATGTGATGTTCCTGAACTGATCTGTCACATTTGTTCCTGATGCATCTCTAATCACAACTGACTCTATTGTATTGGCTGTGCTTCCTGCATCGATGATCATGCCTGTCACTGCAGCTTCAGCTGTAAAGTCATATGGCAGTCCGCCAATGCTGTAAGTATCCTTGACTAAGACTGTGCCATCATACATCTTCTCAGCATCATCTGCTGTGATGATGATCTCAATCACACTCTCTGTAACAGTCAGCGTTCCTTCTTCTTTATTAATATCGTAGTTATCTTCTTTGAAGTTTTCACCTGCCGTGTATACAATCGTGTTATCGACGCTGCCAGTCTTTGTAATACTGCCCGTGGCTTTGAGATCACTGACTTCACCTTCAACAAATCCTTCACCGCTGACTGTGACTTCCGGTCTGGTCAGTTCTGTGCCGTCATATTCTTTCGAGGCACTTTCAGAACTCAGATTCACCGTACGCTTATTGACTGTCAGAGTACCGTTGCTGCGGATGATTCCGGCGAACTGATCCGTGACATCTTCTCCATCCTTCATAATTACTACAGATTTAACCTTATTCCCAGCTGTTCCGGCATCTGTCTGGCTTCCTTCCACTGCTGCTTCAGCTGTGAAGCCTTCTGGTAATCCATCAATGCTGTAGTCATTCTTTT